>JAZDJM010000229.1:0-9794 GCA_043804305.1 Bacteroidota bacterium | reverse complement strand
TGAAGTTGACCCAGAATTAATTGAAACTTTTAATAAACTTGGCATATCGCTCGAAGAGCAAAAAAGATTAAGCGGTGTTGCAGTTGATGCGGTTATCGACAGCGTTTCGGTTAAGACTACATTTACCGAAACACTTGCTAAACATGGTATTATTTTTTGCTCATTTAGTGAAGCAGTTCTGCATCATCCTGAATTGGTTAAAAAATATCTGGGAATGGCAGTTCCGCCAAGCGACAACTATTTTGCAGCTTTAAATTCTGCTGTTTTCAGCGATGGGTCGTTTTGCTTTATTCCTAAAGGCGTTCGCAGCCCTATGGAATTATCAACCTATTTTCGAATAAATGCTGCAAATACCGGACAATTTGAACGTACGCTAATTATTGCAGAAGAAGGTTCATACGTTAGTTATATGGAAGGCTGTACAGCTCCTCAACGTGATGAAAATCAATTGCATGCAGCGGTAGTAGAAATAATTGCAATGAAAGATGCCGAGGTAAAATATTCAACAGTGCAAAATTGGTATCCGGGCAATAAAGAAGGAAAAGGTGGAATTTATAACTTTGTTACCAAGCGCGGAATTTGCAAAGGCGATCATTCCAAAATATCATGGACACAAGTAGAAACCGGCTCTGCGATTACCTGGAAATATCCAAGCTGTATTTTATCCGGTGACAATTCGATAGGTGAATTTTACTCGGTTGCTGTTACCAATAATTTTCAGCAAGCTGATACCGGTTCAAAAATGATCCATCTTGGTAAAAACACCAAAAGCACGATAATTTCGAAAGGAATTTCTGCCGGACATAGTCATAACACCTATCGCGGCTTAGTTAAAATGACAAAGCGTGCAGTAAACAGTCGTAATTTTTCGCAATGCGACAGCTTATTATTAGGCGATAAATGTGGTGCACATACATTTCCCTATATCGAAGGGGCAAATAAGAGCTCAATTATTGAGCATGAAGCAACCACTTCAAAAATATCGGAAGATCAATTGTTCTATTGCCAGCAAAGAGGAATCAGCCAGGAATCGGCCGTAGGATTAATTGTAAACGGTTATGCAAAAGAAGTATTAAATAAACTGCCTATGGAATTTGCTGTTGAGGCTCAGAAACTGCTCAATATCAGTTTAGAAGGTAGTGTGGGTTAAATAATAATGATTTTTATTCCCGATTTTTCGGAACAAATTAAATATTAAGAATGTTGTTACAAATAAAAAATCTTCATGTTTCCATCAATGGAAAAGAAATATTAAAAGGAGTTAATCTAGAAGTAAATAAGGGCGAACTGCATGCCATAATGGGACCAAATGGAACCGGAAAAAGTACGTTGGCATCGGTTATTGCCGGTAAAGAAGGTTATGAAATTACGCAGGGCGAAATTCTCTTCAAAGGTAAAGATATCCACGAAATGTCGCCCGAAGTGAGAGCACAGGAAGGCATATTTTTAGGATTTCAATATCCGGTTGAAATTCCCGGCGTTAGCATGACCAATTTTATGCGCACCTCATTGAACGAAATTCGAAAATACCACGGTGAAGAGCCTATATCGGCAAAAGATTTTCTGGCTAAAATGGCCGAGAAAAAGGAATTGGTTGAAATCAATTCGAAACTAAACAACCGTTCGGTCAATGAAGGATTTTCAGGTGGTGAGAAAAAGAAAAACGAGATTTTTCAGATGGCTATGCTTGAGCCTCAACTGGCTATTTTAGATGAAACCGATTCCGGTTTGGATATTGACGCTTTGCGTATCGTTGCAAACGGTGTTAATAAATTGAAAACCAATGAAAATGCCACCGTCGTAATTACACATTATCAAAGATTGCTCGACTATATAGTGCCCGATTTTGTACATGTATTGTATGAAGGCAAAATTGTAATTTCAGGCGGAAAAGAACTTGCCATTGAATTGGAAGAAAAAGGCTATGATTGGATTAAAAAAGAAAACGAAAGGTAAAAAACCATGAGTTTAGAAAAAAAACCAGTTCCAATACTCGATTCAATTCCAAAATGGTTTGAAGCTGTTTCAGAAAAAAAGGGAAAAGCTTTTTCAGGCTTAAAAGCTTTTCGTTCAGCGGCTATAAACGAATTTAATCGTCAAGGTATTCCGCATAAAAAACTCGAAAAATGGAGGAATACCGACATAAGCAATTCGCTTTCATATGATTACACAATGGCTACGGAAGATTTTAAGATGCAGGATATTCTGGGCGATGTGTTTGAGTGCGATCTTCATGAACTTGATTCCATTGTGGTTAATCTTTATAAAGGTAGATTTGTTTATAAGGACAGTCCAATTTACTCACTCGAAAATGGTGTAATTATTGGAAGCCTAAGTGCTGCTCTTGAAAAATATCCCGAAATCGTTGAAGAGCATTTAGGGAAATATGCGAAAAATGAGAATTCGCCCTTCATTGCTTTAAATTCTGCACTATTTCTGGATGGATTATTTGTTTATATCCCAAAAAATGTAATCGTTGAAAAGCCAATTCAACTTATCAATGCGGTAGGCACAGTTGAGGATGTTTTTGTTCAGAATCGGAATTTATTTATTCTTGAAGAAAACAGCCAACTCAAATTAATTCATTGCGACGATTCCTATAATTACAAACGCAGTTTCACCAATTCAGTTAGTGAAATTGTGTTAGGAGAGCATTCAACCATCGACCATTATCGTCTTCAAAATATTAACAATAATTCTTCTTTATTGAGTTATACTGCTGTTAATCAGTCAAAAAACTCACAACTTAGCACAAACAGCATTATTTTAAACGGAGGATTAATCCGTAACGAAACAATGGTTGTTTTAAATGGCGGAGGCGCAAACGCAGATGTTTTAGGCGTTTATCTTGCCGATAAAAATCAGCACATCGATAATCAGGTTTTTATAAACCATGCGGTACCAAACTGCACTAGTAATGAGTTATTTAAGGGCATACTTGATGATTATGCCCGGGCTGTTTTCAATGGCCATATTTTGGTTAAAAAAGATGCTCAAAAAACGGTAGCTTTCCAACGAAATGCAAATATCATTCTTACCGATAAAGCAATGATAAATACCAAACCGTTTTTAGAGATTTATGCCGATGATGTTAAATGCAGCCACGGCGCTACAGTTGGTCAGCTTGATGAAAATGCCCTTTTCTATATCCGGCAAAGAGGCATCAGCGAAGACAATGCCCGTATTTTACTGATGTATGCTTTTGCTGCCGAAGTAACTCAGGAAATTAAAATTGATTCGCTCCGCGACAGGATAGAAGATATGGTAAAAAAACGCTTGCGAGGCGAACTTTCAATATGCGACCAATGTATTTTGCAGTGCAGTACACCAGAAAAATACAAATTTGAAATTGATATGAATAAAATTTAATTTGAATTATGATTCAGGATCAGATTATTGCGCAGTTTCCAATTTTAAAGCAGAAGATAAATAATTTTCCGCTGGTTTATTTTGATAATGCAGCTACAACTCAAAAACCACAAATTGTAATAGATACAATAAGCAATTATTACTCTGAATTTAACAGCAATATCCATCGTGGAGTGCATCGCCTATCGCAAAAAGCAACCGATGCCTACGAACAAGCGCGCATCACCGTAAAGGATTTTATTAACGCAAGTAGCTCAAAAGAAATAATTTTTACAAAAGGTACAACAGATTCGATCAATCTACTGGCTTTTTCTTTTGGTGAGACTTTTATTCAGGAAGGCGATGAAATAATTGTTTCTGAATTGGAGCATCACTCCAATATCGTACCCTGGCAAATGTTGTGTCAGCGTAAAAAAGCGCATTTAAAAGTAATACCTGTAAATGATAAGGGCGAGCTTATACTCAATGAATTTAAGAAACTTTTAAATAACCGCACCCGATTGGTTGCCGTAAATCATGTTTCAAATGCATTGGGTACACTCAATCCTGTTCAAGAAATAATCGAAGCAGCTCATCAAAATAACACCATGGTTATGGTTGACGGGGCTCAGGCTGTTGCGCATATTGCGGTGGATGTTAGCAGATTAGATTGTGATTTTTATGTTTTTTCAAGCCATAAAATGTACGGACCAATGGGCATAGGCATTTTATATGGTAAAAAAGATTTATTGGAGCAGCTTCAGCCTTATCAGGGTGGTGGTGAAATGATTGAAAGTGTAAGTTTTGAAAAAACCACCTATAACGAATTGCCTTTCAAATTTGAAGCAGGCACTCCTAATGTTGCTGATGTGATTGGCTTTCAGGCTGCAATTTTGTGGATGCAAAAAATTGGAATTGAAAATTTAGCTAAGCTGGAAGAAGAAATTCTGAAATATGCTACTTCTGAACTGCAAAAAATCGACAGAGTCAGAATAATTGGAACGGCTGATCATAAAGCTGCAGTAATCTCTTTTTTAATCGATGGCATTCATCCTTACGATGTGGGAACTATTTTGGATCAGTTTGGAATAGCTGTTCGTACGGGCAATCATTGTGCCGAACCCATAATGAAAAAAATGGGTGTTCGCGGCACAATTCGCGCCTCTTTTGCTGCATACAATACCAAAGAAGAAGTTAACAGAATGGTAGCAGCAATCCATAAAACCATAGAAATGTTTGGCTAATATTTTTTGAAACCCTTAATTAGAACAAATGACAATACAGGAAAAAGAAAACGAAATTATCGATGAATTCGGGGCATTTGAAGATTGGATGGATAAATACAATTATTTGATAGAACTTGGGCAATCTTTACCAATTATTGATGATAAATACAGAAACGATAGTCATTTAATTACAGGTTGTCAGTCACGGGTTTGGATATCTGCAGAAATGGAAGATGGTAAAATGTATTTAAAGGCAGATAGTGACGCAGTAATTACCAAAGGAATTGTATATCTGTTAATTAGAGTTTTGTCGGGAGAAAAACCTGAAAAAATATTGAATAATAATTTAGATTTTCTAAAACATATCGGCCTTCAGGAACATTTGTCGCCTACTCGTGCAAATGGTTTAACATCAATGATTAAGCAAATTAAACTTTATGCTTTGGCTTTTCAGGCCAAAGGTTAACAAAATAATTAGGAATTATGTTTGGTTGGGGAAAGAAAGAAAAAAAGGAAACACAGAAAGAAGAATCTAAAATGAGTGAAAAGCCAGTAATAACAAGTAAAATGGAACTTGAGAAAAGCATTATTTCTACACTCAAAACGGTATTTGATCCTGAAATTCCGGTTAATATTTTTGATTTGGGTTTAATTTATGAGGTAAATGTAAAAGAGGATTTTGAGGTAGAAATAATCATGACATTAACTGCCCCAAATTGCCCTGTGGCTGATTCCATGCCTAATGAAGTTAATGAAAAAATTAAAGCTTTGGATGGTGTAAAAAATGTTCATGTTGAATTAACCTTTGAGCCACCCTGGGATAAGGATATGATGAGCGAAGAAGCAAAGCTCGATTTAGGATTTTTATAATTTATTCTTTTGAAGCTCTTTAACCTTCTTTGCGGTTTTTCTATCTGCCAAACCCATACTGGTTTTCATTCCTAGAATACTTATTTCTGCCCAGTAATTAAACAGCGATCGCTGCTTATTTCTTTCGAAGTAAATTGGCCCTTTACGCGGTATCAGGTAACTTGGATTTTCAGTTTTTATAAATGCATTGGCGAAAATAGTGCCAAAAAATCCTTTTCTCATCGACTTTCTGAGCACATCAATTTTCATATTATGGTAAATCATCAACATATTGCCGTAAGCAAAATCATCGTTTGCCTTAACCGCGAAATCAATAGATTTAATTGTTCCACTCCTTGCCTGTATAAGAGCAAGTGGAAGGAAAATCGGTTCAAGATCATCCATTTCTATTTGATCCAATTGTGCACTTAAGTCGAATGATTTTCCACGCTGTTGAAGCGGAAAATTTGAAAATACCTCTAAGCGGGCTTTTCCCATTAGCATTGCATTGGCATTAAAAAGTAAACTTCCACCATATTTAATAAAGTCGGGATTGTTTGACACATTTAAAATTTGTGCATTTAAATTATCAAAATATATATGGCCGGGTTCGCTGGTGTGGGTGCCAAGTTCTTTATAAGCAAAGTACGAATCTTTAATGAGCAAGGTATCCAATTGAATGAAATAGGGCAATGATAAAAATCTGTCTATCGGGTTTGGCGGATAATAATCGGGCCGGCGTGCATATAAACCGTCTCTGTAATCTTCGCCATGCATCTGTTTTATGATGGCTTTTTTAACCTTGTATTTTTGGCGGAATAATGCATCCTGAAAATCAATTCCCGTTAACTTTATCTTGGCCACAGAAATGTCGAATCGGTCTGTTTGATGTTGAGATAATCTCGCAAATTCCGCATAAGAGTATTCAGGCATAATGTATATTGAATCAACATCCATTGTTCCTTTAAGAGTCGATAATTGCATGCTGTTGAAATTAATGCGATAAAACTGCTCGGCAATCAAAGCGGAATAGTTACGTAAATTCAGGTTTGTGTTTTCCGAATAAAAAAAGCGATTGTTATAAAATGCTTTGTTTAGCGAATCGAGCCTGAATTTATAAATATTAATATCGAGATGGCCTAAAGTGTATAGATTGGTACTTTTTTCCTGAGGAGCTTCAATGTCCAGACTCATGTTCTGAACAGCAATTTCGTTTAATAGGATAGAAGAAAAATAAGGTTTTATAAAAGGATAAAGATCGACTTTGTTGAGGTTTTTAGCCAATGAATTGTCATCAAATCCATAAATTCGAATTTTTGTCTTTGGGTTACTAATGATAACATTGTTAATTGTAAGACTGTTATTGTGTTGAAAATCGGCGAAATTTATATCGTTAAAACCAATTTTATCGATAATAAAATGAAAATTGTTCTTGTTTTCTTTTTGGAGTGTATAAAACTGTATATTATTGAAATTGAATTGCTTATTCCGTGAGGAGAAATCTGTATCCTGAATTAGTAATAAGTATAATCCGTTATTAAAGTGTTGTTTTATATTTTCAATTTTAAATTTTACATATTCCGAGAAAAACACCCTGTCGGGGTTTGAAAATGAACTATAACTCAATTCAAAATCTGTGGCCTGCAAATTTACTTTTTCAAAAGAATTGATAAAAGTGCTGCCTTTTTTGGTGTGAGTTGCTGACCATTTTAAATTGTTGATGTTTATGTTTTTGAACTTAAAGATGGGTAATTTACTCAGGCTATCCGCGTTTAACAGGTTTCTTAAATCGAAATTTGATGATTCGTTAAAAGAACTACCTTTACTAACCAATACAGGAGATTGTAAATTGAGTTCAATGGCTGAAACAATACTTTTTTGCAGGAATAAATTATGATTAAAGCCTTTGATAAGCAGTTGTTTTAGATTTAATTTATGGTTGGACTCTCTATCTTTGTTTTTTAGCTGAAACTGAGTTTGGAATTGCTTTAGTTCAATCGATTCTGTTTCAGAATCATAGAATATATTGTTAAAATTAAAACTTACGCCCTGAGTTTCGTTTCTATAAAATCCTTTTTTTGTCCGGGCATCAGCAGTTTCAAAATTCAATGTAATCACACTGTCGCTGATTAACTCAACTGATTTTCCTTTTAATTCGATCCCCCTCAACTCAGCCTGTTTCTGTTTACTTTTACGCCCCTTATATAATGAATACTCACCTTTGTGAAGATCAAATGTGTGAACAAAAACAGGAGGAATACTTTTAATCAGGTCCGAATTCTGATTCATAAATAAGCCAAATTGTTCGATATTGAGCGAGTCGATGCTCAGCTTTTTAAGTTTAATCGTATCTGAGAATGAAATTTCCTGAAAGGGCTTAAAGGTTTGTAAATCAATAGTGTTAAAATAAAAATTAAAGTGCGTTTTAGCCTCATCAATTTTATTTTTCGAAAAATTCCGGATTGGATTCCCGCTTCCTTTTTCTATACGAATGCTATTATTCTTACTGTTTGATTCAATATTTGTCAATTGAAATTGATGTTGTTTATCCTTGCTTTGCCATTTCAGAGCATTGATTTGAGCCCAAAATTGTGAAAATGAACCAAAAGGAGATCCTGAATTTCCGGGAAATTGAAATGATTTAATGCCGACATCTATTTTGTGTGCATACACCGATTTTGATTTTAATTGATAACTCCAATCTTTTAATTGAATGGTATCGATGGAAATGGATTTTAGGAATTGCAAAACAAAAGTATTGGTTTGCGAAATCTCTTTAGAGGAAAGTTTAATGGAATTTGTTTGCATAAATTCACCATCAATCATGCTTAATTTATCTGCCAAAAGTGAATTTTCATTTATAAATGTTTGCAAATTGATATTTTCGAGCTTAATCGAGCTAATAAATAAACTCTGCGTTGGAATCGAATCTTTTAGAAAGGTTAGATTATTGACAGTAAGCATTTTATCAGTAAAACTTATTTTGCTGTTTTCCAGATGAACGCTTTGTTTTGACTTCGAATCTTCAAAAATAATTTCATTAAATGAAATTCTGCCTTCGCTAAGCGTATACTTTATACTATCTTTTGGCAGGTAGCATGGATTCTTTAACAGAATTTGGGTTTGTCCTTTAAAATTTAGTTCCTGATTGTTTGGAAATGAAACTTCTATCGGCGAAAGCGAAATTACAGTACTGTCGAATGCAATTTTGCTAAAGGTATTTTCAAGTATAGAATCAAATCCGTTCTTAAAATTGAGAACCTTTGCATTTAAAGAGTCTCTGGTGAGCTCAATCTTGACTTGATCAAAGTTGATGAGTAAAAATTTGCCAAGTAACTGATTATTATTGATCAAAGAATCGAGTTCAAAATCTTCGAGTTTAATGTGTGGTAAATAAAGTGTAAAATTAGTACTCGATTGACTATTGCTTTTAATTGGCAATATTTTTAAATGCTCGATATTGAGGTCTTTTTCTTTACTGGAAAAACTCAGAAATTTACAGGATAAATAATGATTCTTATTAGGTAAAACAAAATTCTGATTCCTAAACCGGAAATTAATATCTGCGAAATGAAAACGGTTAGTGATAACCGTATTTTGAAGTGAATCTACAGAGATATCCTCAATGTCAAAACTTAGTGATGGAATGTTTATCGTTTCATTCTCCGATTTATAATTGAAGCTCAGTTGATTTACATTAAATCGGTAGATATAGATCTGATTAAAAAAACCCGGGAAAGCCATTTTAAGTTTTTGTTCAATATTTTGGCGGTTTTTTTCCTTTAAATCCGTTATGTCTAATCTCAAACCATCTATTGAAACTGCCTTTATTTTTAGAGTCTCCTTTTTAAATAATTTAATCAGATCAATTTGCTTCAAAACAAATTTCTCAGCTTTAAGGTCAATATCAGACTGAACGGAACTTGTTAAAGAATTCGTTTCATAGAGATGAGTGTTATAAAGGCTTATTGAAAAAGTTAAAGCATTAATCCTTAAGTTATTAAATTCAAGTTTGTATTGATCTTTGCTTAGATCTGAAAAAGATTTTTTAATGAATTCTCCAAAAAGAATATTAGAAAACTGAAACAATATCAGCCAGGTACTAAACAGGAATATAAAAATGAGAATAAGCCCTCTTACTATCCAAATATATTTTTTGGATGGTTCACCAGGCTTTACAACTTTACTTAAATCTCCTTTATCATTCACTCCTTAAAGGTATCAAAAAAATTGATATTGAATAAAAAAAGCGGCTGTCAAATTTGGCAGCCGCTTAAGAATACGATTAAATGGTTTAAACAGTCCAGGTGCTTCCGCTATTTAATAAATCAGTCATATTTTTTATGGGCGATTTAGCTTTAGCTTCAGCAA
>JAZDJM010000228.1:0-5892 GCA_043804305.1 Bacteroidota bacterium | reverse complement strand
CTGGGCAAGTATGCTGGCCGGTTTTTCATTCTACAAAAAGGCACCCATCGCGCTGGCAGCAACGGCTTTACTAACATTCTTAATTTTATATGTGGCTCATCTAAGCTGGATGAATCCCGAAATTACGAATTTAGTACCCGTATTAAAATCGTATTGGTTAACCATTCACGTGGCGGTAATCACTGCAAGCTATGGTTTTCTTGCTTTAGGAGCGTTTTTAGGCATTCTTAATATGATACTTATACTCTTGCAGAATAAAAAGAATACAAGCAGGATTCAGACCAAAATAAAAGAATTGAGCAGAATCAATGAAGCATCACTTATTGCAGGTTTGTATTTGCTTACTATTGGAACATTTTTAGGTGGAATCTGGGCAAATGAATCCTGGGGAAGATATTGGGGCTGGGATCCTAAAGAAACATGGGCATTTGTTACCATATTAATCTATGCATTCGTTGTCCATATGCGTATGATTCCGGGTTTAAAGAGTCTTTACGCATTTAATGTAAGTAGCATCTTTGCGTATTTCTCCGTATTGATGACCTATTTTGGAGTTAATTACTATTTATCCGGACTACATTCGTACGCTCAGGGCGATCCGATGCCTGTACCAAACTTTGTTTATTACAGTGTTGCCCTATTATTAACTCTTTCTATATCAGCTTATTTTGCCCAACGAAAATTTGACGTAAAATAATTATTGAAAATGAAAAGCATAAATCCGGCTAACGGAAAATTAATTCATGATTTTAAAGAACATTCTACTGAAGAAATTAAAAGCATAATTTCCGATGTGCAAAAGGATTGGCAGAATTGGAAAATGACTTCTTTTTCACATCGGAAAAGCTTGATGCATGAAGCAGCAAAGTTTTTGAGATTAAAAAAAGTTGAATTTGCAGAAGCCATTAGCCTTGAAATGGGCAAACCATTGCTTGAATCAATGGCCGAAGTCGAAAAATCGGCCTGGGTTTGTGAATACTATGCAGAGAATGCTGAACAGATCTTAAGCGATGAAATTATCCATTCAGATGCTTCAAAAAGCCTTGTTAGTTTTGAGCCTCTTGGAATCGTTTTAGCCGTAATGCCCTGGAATTTTCCGTTTTGGCAGGTCTTTAGATTCGCTGCTCCGGCACTTATGGCCGGAAATGCAGCAGTTTTAAAACATGCCAGCAACGTACAGGCATCGGCACAAAATATAGAATCTGTTTTTAATTTGGCCGGATTCCCGGAAAACCTGTTCAGAAATTTAATCATCAAAAATACGCAGGTTGAGGAGCTTATCAGGCAACCATTTATCAAGGCGGCCACCTTAACCGGAAGTGAATTTGCCGGAAGCAAAGTAGCTTCCACTTGTGGAAAAGAAATAAAGAAAACTGTTTTGGAACTCGGTGGAGCCGATGCATTTATCGTACTTAAAGATGCAAATCTTGAAAAAGCTGCCAAAACAGCAGTCCAATCGAGAATGCTTAATAATGGCCAAAGCTGTATTGCCGCTAAGCGTTTCATTATAGATCATTCAATTATGGATGAATTTATTCGTCTGATTAATATTGAAATAGACAAATTAGTCATTGGAAATCCTTTGGAAAAAACCACAACAGTCGGCCCGCTGGCCAGAGCTGATTTACGTGAGGAAATTCATGCCCAGGTACTAAAATCGATAGAACAAGGCGCAACTATAATTCGTGGCGGAAAATTTATTGAAGGCGAAGGTTATTTCTATGAGCCAACCATTGTTACAAACTTAAAACCGGGAATGGCGCTCTATGCCGAAGAAAGTTTTGGCCCGGTTTTTAGTTTATTCTCTTTTGAAAATGAAGAAGATGCTGTTCGGATTGCCAACGATACAGAATTCGGATTGGGAGGCAGTATATGGACTGAAGACCTTATCAAAGGCGAAAGTATGGCACGCCGGATTGAAAGTGGCAGTATATTTATCAATGGTATGACCAAATCAGATCCTCGCCTGCCCTTTGGCGGAATTAAAAAATCAGGCTATGGTCGCGAACTTTCGCATTATGGCATTAAAGAGTTTGTAAACATTAAAACCATTTGGATAGCTTAAGGCCATTTCTAACAATTAGATAATACCCAATAAAGTAAGAATTATTCTTTTACTGAATCTTCCTATATTTGCAGGCTGTTTCTAAATCATTGTCAATGCAATGAGAGGTTTTTTAATCTATTTCTCTTTGGCAATTTAAAAGTGAAACTCCAATTTGAACCAATTTCTTAATCAAAAAATCAATGAATAAAAAAGTAGTATTAATCATTATGGATGGCTGGGGCGAAGGCAAAAAAGATAAGGCCGACGCAATTTATCAAGCCAATACCAATTATATAAAAAGCTTATATCAACCTAAAAATGCTGCCCATGCGCATTTGCTGACCGATGGCGAAAATGTAGGCTTGCCCGAAGGCCAAATGGGCAATTCGGAAGTAGGCCATTTAAACATTGGAGCAGGAAGAGTAGTTTATCAGGACTTAGTTAAAATTAACCGGGCTATAAAGGATAATTCCATCGAAAAAAACGAGACCATAATTCAGGCATTTGACTATGCTAAAAAAAATCTGAAAAAAGTCCATTTTCTCGGACTGGTTTCCGATGGCGGTGTGCATTCATCGACCAAACATTTGATGAAACTGGCTGATATCGCAACTCAACATGAGTTAAAGGATGTATTTGTGCATGTTTTAACTGATGGCCGCGACACCGATCCACGAAGTGGTGCAGAATTTGTGCAGGAACTTGAAGATCATTTGAAAAAAACAACGGCAAAAATTGCTTCGGTTTGCGGAAGGTATTATACCATGGATAGAGATAAACGCTGGGAAAGAATTGCCAAAGGCTATCAGCTTATGGTAAATGGTGTTGGAAATAAAGTCCATTCGGCTGTTGAAGCAATAAAAGCATCATACAAAGAAGGAAGAACAGACGAATTTATTGAGTCTCAGCTTGTTGTTGATTTAAATAATCAGCCATTGGCTTTGATTGAAAAGGAAGATGTGGTTTTCTGTTTTAATTTCAGGACCGACAGATTGCGCGAAATCACCACGGTTTTAACACAAGAAGATATGCCTGAATTCGGCATGAAAACCTTGCCATTGCATTATGTTACCATGACCAAATACGATGATAAGTTTAAGAATATACACTTGGTTTTTACCAAAGACGATTTAAAAAACACTTTGGGCGAAATCATGGCCCAGCATCAAAAAAGTCAGGTAAGAATTGCCGAAACAGAAAAATATGCCCATGTTACCTTCTTTTTCAGCGGAGGAAGGGAAAATGAATTTAAAGGAGAAAAGCGAATATTAATTCCTTCGCCAAAGGTTGCCACATACGATTTAAAGCCTTCAATGAGTGCAGTTGAAGTTACCGACGCCATTGTTCAGGAATTAAATGAAAATCAACCCGATTTAGTGATATTGAATTTTGCCAATTCAGATATGGTTGGGCATACCGGAGTGTATTCAGCAATAACCGAAGCCGTTGAAACTGTAGATAAATCAGTAAAACGTGTAAGTGAAACCGCAAGAAAATTAGGATATACCATGCTGATTACCGCTGATCATGGCAATTCGGACAATGCCATTAATGATGATGGTTCTCCAAATACTGCACATTCAATGAATCCGGTTCCAATTTTCCTTTTGGATGATAATTACAAAAAAATAAACGACGGTAAATTGGCCGATATTGCGCCTACAATTTTAAAAATTATGGATTTACCTATTCCATCTGAAATGGATGGTGAAATTCTGGTATAAATCCTTAAAATATAAAAGCTCCAAACCGAAAGGCATGGAGCTTATAAGTATCCGAGGAAATTCAAATACTAGGTGAAAATAATTTGCGTGTTCTGTCCGGTACACATTTCATAAAACTGGCCAATAGTGATAATGTCTTTCACATCGTCGTGAAAATCTTCTTTTTTAAGCTTAAACATATCAACGGCAAGTTTGCAGGCAAATATTTCGCCACCGCCGGCAGTAATCATTTCTAAAAATTCGCTTGGAGGTGGCATATCCAATTTATCCATTTCGCTGCGCATCATTGCCGAAACACCTGTTTCAACAAATGGCAAAGCTCCTAATAAAGTTGGGAATGGTAAATCACCCGGCATACGCATAGCAGGATTACCTACTGTAGCGGTATGCAATTTATCCATACGCTTTTTAAGTATTCCTTCCAAGCCGAAGAAAGTAAAAAATACTTTGGTTTCAATGCCTTCCATAACAGCTCCATTGGCCATTACTAATGCGGCATAAACATCTTCTAAGTTTCCTTTGGCGCAGATAACCAATACTTTATCCAAAGGTTTTTTTTCTGTATCACTCATGATTTTCAATTTTAGATAAAACTAAACACAACTGGTTGGTTTTGCAATTCCGGCATATTTTGAAGAAAGCTTTAATGGTCCGCCCGGAAAAAGTTGATACAATTCTTTTATATCCACTATTCCTGATTTTCCAACTTTACGAATACTTAAAGCAGCGCCACTTGCAGCTTCTTTACGTAGGTATTCCAAAACCTCAAAATGTTTTTCGGTTAGTTCCAAGCCTTCTTCTTTTGCCATTTCTGATGCAACTTCTCTGGTCCATTGAGATGAATCAGTTAAATATCCATCTTCTGATAAACTAATGTTTTTTCCTGCTATTGTTTTTTCTGACATTTTTATAAATATTTAATTGTTTGTATTTTTAATTAGTGAATTTTTCACTCTTTCACTCTTTCACTCTTTCACTCTTTCACTTAATCTTGTTTTGCCGATAAATTCTGCATGAAAGTTACCATTAAGCCCATTGCTCTTTTCATCTCAGGTTTATTCATTTCTTTCATAAGCTTCCAAATTGAATATTCCGGAATGTTTTCAGTTTCAATGCTACCATATATTTTAACAGCATTATTGACCGATTTCATCAAATTGGGTTGCGTAATTCCTTTGACTGTTTCGAGTATTGGTACAATATTGTCGGCCAACATTTTAACGTCTTCTGCAGAAAAATGTGTAACGATATTATCCAGAATTTTTCCTGCAGCGGCAAAGAATTCAAAGTATCCTTTGGCTTCAAACTCGCCTAATTTTTTCTGAAAATCGATAATTATTTCATTGGCAATGGGGCTGAGATCTTTACCAAGATCAACCATCGACTCCATTGTTTCGAGCATCAGGTTGAAGTTTTTGATGTTTCTCAAAAAATTAATCCCTAAATCGGTCAATTCGGCCGGATGTATTTCGATGGCACGATTTTCAAGCTCTTCGACAGTAGAATCGTATACATCTTTACCAATGATGGTTGCATCGGCAATCAAATCTTCAATCACCTCAGCATCTGCTCGCTGCTTTTTGACATATTCGAGCAGCACATCCATCTTTTGATTGAGTTCGTTTATTTGTATTTGTATTGAGTTATCCATTTTTTGAATTCCGTTTTAAGTTAAACACGCTTTTTCCCAGCCATTGTCATGTCTGCTTCTATAGGCATTTCTTTTCCTTTTAGTAAAATATGCCAATAAATCCAGCGGAACATAATTTTGCCGTAATGGTTTATTTTTGTGTTTTTCAGAAGTCCGAATGGACCAATACCCGGCAATGGAAAAGTTCCGGGAAGTGGTTCTGTTTCATAGTTGAAATCGATTAATGCACCTTTTCCATAACCTGTTTCGATATAACAATTGGCATGTCCGTCGAATTTAGCATGTAATGGGCGGCCTTCCATTGCGCTTAACAAGTTTTCCATCAAAATTTCGGCTGCAAAGTGAGCCACAGAACCCGCCTTTGAAGTTGGAATATTACTAGCATCACCCAATACAAAAACATTTTCGAATTTATCTGATTGCAAGGTGTGCTTATTTGTTGGAACAAAATTCATATCATCACCCAATCC
>JAZDJM010000227.1:0-2172 GCA_043804305.1 Bacteroidota bacterium | reverse complement strand
TTGTATCCAAATCCAAGCAATGGGAGGTTTTACATGGAATTGGGTTCGTTTGTTTATTTCAATGCAAAAATTGAAGTATTTAATTTGCTCGGGATGAAAGTTTATGAAACTATAGCTCGAGATTTTAAAACTGAAATTGATTTATCTGAATATAAACAAGGTGTTTATTACCTTAGAATTAATAATGGTACAAACACAATTACTCAAAAGATAATCAAGAAATAAATGCTAATATAAAGAAGCCTTTCGGAAACGGGAGGCTTTTTTTATGGATTTATCCAATCTCCTTCTGCTTTTATTAAATCGATCAATGCATCAGCGGCCTTATTTTCATGTATATTTTTGGAGAATAACCGTTTTCCTTTATAAAGATTTACTTTTGATTTGCCGGCACCGATATATCCGTAATCGGCATCTGCCATTTCGCCTAAACCATTTACAAAACAACCCATTACTGCTATTTTTAAGTGCTTGAGGTGGTTTGTTTTGCGTTTTATTTCATCCAGTTTTTCTTCAATATTGAATAAAGTTCGTCCACAGGACGGGCAAGCAATATACTCTGTTTCAGTTTGACGTAATCTGCAACTTTGCAATATTCCGAAAGAAATCTGTTTTAAAGTTTCCAAATGAAAATTATGCTTAGTTTCTATCCAAATGCCATCGCCGAAACCATCAAGCAGCAGTGGCGAAAAACTTTTTGATGCCTCAAAAAGGAGATCATCATTTTGATTTGAAATAAACTTTTGATGAAGAATAACAGGCAATTCAATGTTATTTTTATGCAATAAATAGAAAGCTTTTCTCCAATCAAAAACCATATTTTTTTCATCAGTAGTAAGCACTAAAACAGCAGTATTAATCTGCTTTAAGTTGTTCAGTATTTCTCTATGCTCTAAATCTTTCGTTTTTAATTTAAGAAAAAATACACCTTCCGTTTTCTTGAAGTTTTTATATTCCTGAATACTCAAAATTGGGTAAACATTCTGGTTAGCTGATATATCCCAAACAGAATAATCTTGAATATAGAGTTTTTCATTCGGCAGAAACACAGGTTTTTCTTCACCTAAATAATACCAGTCGGGAGAAATAGAAAAATTTGTTTTAAACGGTTTTTGCGATTTGCAGTTTGCTCTTTTGTAAGCATCCGTTATAACAACCGGCGGATTATTCCCGCCAAGGTTTATAATTTCAATTGAAGTTCTTCTTTTGTATTCAAAAGGATTAATCCATAATTTATTCGTAATTGTTGATTTAAAAACCTGTAAACTGCGTATGGAATCTCTGATTTGATTGGCCGGAAATATTTCATTTTCAGGAGATTCTGTGAGAGAAACCCGAATGGTATCTCCAATTCCGTCAATCAAAAGTGTATAGATTCCGGCAAATGATTTTAACCTGCCATCTATTCCATTTCCAGCCTCCGTTACGCCTAGATGAAACGGATAGATTTTCTTGTTTTGTATCATTTTGGCTGCCAAAATTCGGTTTGCATGCACCATCGTTAACACATTACTCGACTTCAGTGAAATTACAAGATCAAAAAAATGCTCCTTTTCAAATAGTTCAGTAAATTCAAGAGCCGACTCAGCCATTCCAAGCGGCGAATTTCCATACCTGCTAACTATTCTTTTTGATAACGAACCATGGTTTACGCCAATTCTAATTTTAGTAATGTGCTTTTTGCAAATTTCGATGAGTGGTTTTAGCCTAATTGCAGCAGCCTGAAGTTCTTGCTGATATTCTCTTTCGGTAAAAGTACTTTTCCTATTGTTCAAGCCATAATTACCTGGATTAATACGCACTTTTTCAACATATTGGGCAGCAATTTCAGCAATTTTCGGATCGAAATGTACATCAACGGAAACAGGAGTAAGGTATCCTCTTTTTATCAGTTCGGCTTTAATATTTCTTATGTTTTCAGCCTCAGCTATAGTTTTGGCAGTAATTCGGATGAGCTGGCCGCCGGCTTCAATAATCTTAATACATTGACTTACAGTTTCAGCGGTATCTAATGTATTCGTGTTTGTCATGGATTGAATCACTACCGGATTATTCCCGCCTAATTTAAATTGCCCAAAATCTATTTCTCGCGACAGAATTCGCTTATAGGAATGATAATTGAAGCAATAAGGCAAATTCGGGTTCATCCAAAAATATTATATCCAAATAATT
>JAZDJM010000226.1:0-4673 GCA_043804305.1 Bacteroidota bacterium | reverse complement strand
TTGTTTTCATATGTTTATAATTTGTTTTTAATTATCAGACGGAACTCACATGCCGTATTATCATTGCCCTGTGCATCTGAAAATTTTTTTAGGCATGTTCGTTTCAATATCTTAATTTTCACAAGCTAAACTCAAAGTAATGTATCGATCGATTATTCTCTCTTTTCTGCTATTGCCCGTTTTATTGTTTGCGCAAACAAATTCTAAAACTGCTCTTTTATTAATTGATATTCAGGATTTTTATTTTCCCGGAGGCCGATCAGCATTGTTTGAACCTGATGCTGCAGCTAATCAGGCGGCTTTATTATTGAAAGATTTTCGCTCAAAAAATCAATTGATAATTCATGTTAAACATCAGGCCGAATTGGGTGCAGATATACATATGCTGGTTAAGCCATTTGATAATGAAAAAGTAATTACAAAAAAACAAGTGAATAGTTTCAAAGATACCGACTTATTGGACTATCTCAAAGAAAATCAGATTGATACATTAGTTATGGCCGGAATGCAGACGCATATGTGTCTTGAGGCGGCTGTGCGTGCAGCTCACGATTTTGGCTTTATATGCCTACTCATCGAGGATGCCTGTGCAACCAAAGATTTGAATTACAACGGACATACGATAGCGGCTAAAGATGTTCACCTTTCAACATTGCATACGCTGAGGGCATATTCAAAAATTTATACGACATCAGAATTCTTAAATACCATTAAGCATTAGATTGCCTTAAGTTATTCATTCTCTGCAAAATACAGTATTACTATTAGAAACCGTTGCTTCTATGTTAAAATTCAGGTTCTTATTTATAGCTACAATTCTTGCTCTTTTTCATTCCATTTTTGCACAAAAAACTGTTCAGGCCGACTGGGAAAATGAAGCTGTCTTTAATATTAATAAAGAAAACGCACATGCTACTTTCTATTCATTTCCAAGCAGGCTCGAAGCTCAAAACCTCGATCCAAAAGAATCAGCTAATTATTTGTCATTAAATGGTTTATGGAAATTTACATGGTCAAAATATCCCGAAGCCCGGCCAAAGGAATTTTATAAAATTGAATTTGATGACACGCGATGGAAAGAAATTCCAGTTCCTTCAAACTGGGAATTGCAAGGCTATGGAATTCCGATTTATGTAAATATTCCTTATGAATGGACAAAAAATCCAAACCCACCTTTTGTCCGTCACGATTGGAATCCGGTTGGCTCTTACCGAAAGTATTTTTCTCTCCCGAAAGATTGGGAAAATAAAGAAGTCTTTATCACTTTTGGGGCAGTTAAATCCGCTTTTTACCTTTGGATAAATGGTCAAAAAGTTGGCTACAGCCAAGATTCTAAATTACCGGCTGAATTTAATATCAGTAAATTCCTGAAAAAAGGAAACAATTTAATTGCTCTGGAAGTTTACCGCTGGAGTGATGGCTCTTTTTTGGAATGTCAAGATTTTTGGAGAATCAGCGGTATTGAACGCGATGTTTATCTGCAGGCCCGGCCAAAAACATTTATCAGAGATTTTAAAGCTGAACCTTTTTTGAGCAATGATTATAAAAATGGAAAACTGAAATTAGATGTTTTTCTCCACTCGAATAAAGCGGAACAATTATCTGAATATCAAATAGAAGCCCGACTTTTTAAAGACAGCCGTCAGCTTAAAAAGATCGTTATCAAAGATTTTAATAATTCAAATAGTTTTACTGATGAAATTTCTTTGACTTATCCAGATTTGTGGTCGGCCGAAAATCCGAATCTCTACAATCTGGTATTGACCTTATTAGACAAAGATGCCAATGTTTTGGAAAGTACAAGTATTAAAATTGGATTTCGGGAAGTTAAAATGGCAGGCGGACTATTGCTTATTAACGGAAAAGCAGTTTTATTGAAGGGCGTTAATCGGCACGAACATGACCCTAAAACCGGGCATGTTATCTCAAAAGAATCCATGATTGAAGATATTAAACTGATGAAACAATTTAATATCAACGCAGTACGCACTTCTCACTATCCAAACGATCCGTTGTGGTATCAGCTTTGCGATGAATATGGTATTTATTTGATTGACGAAGCCAATATCGAAAGTCATGGAATGGGCTACAAACCCGAAAGAACTTTAGGCAATAATCCAGCCTGGAAAGAAGCTCATCTCGACCGGATACGGAGAATGATGGAACGAGATAAAAACCATCCGTCGGTAATAATCTGGAGTATGGGCAATGAGGCAGGATTTGGTGTAAACTTTGTTGCAGCAGCCGAAATGATGCGAAAGATAGATCCTAACCGCCCAAGCCATTACGAACGAGCCGGCGAAGATAAAGCCACAGACATTGTATGTCCGATGTATCCTTCTGTTGATGAGATAATTGATTATGCAAAAAGAGCCAATGACAGGCCGTTGATTATGTGTGAATATGCACATGCCATGGGAAATTCGGTTGGAAATTTGAAGGAATACTGGGATATCATTAAGGCTGAGCCTCATTTACAAGGTGGATTTATTTGGGATTGGGTAGATCAGGGATTGGAACAAACCAACGAAAAAGGAGAAAAGTATTTTGCATTTGGCGGTGATTTTGGAGGCGACACCATTCCGAGCGACAATAATTTCTGCATTAATGGATTGGTATTTCCGGACAGAACCATACATCCTGCACTATGGGAAGTAAAGAAAGTTTATCAAAATATTGATTTTGAACTGAATAAAACTTTTATAAAAATCCATAATCGATACGATTTTACGAATCTGTCAGAATTTGATTTTGAATGGGAAATCTTGAAAGACGGCATAAAAATAGGTCGTGGAAAATTTCCAATAATTGATCTCGATCCTCAGCAATCCACAATTTTTTCAATTCCACTTCAAAGTGAATTGATGGAGCAAGATGTGGAGTATCTGATTTTAATCTCAGCGAAAACAAAGTTTGAAAAAAGTTTGATTCCGGCAAATCATGAAGTTGCCTGGGAACAGTTTAAAATTAAATCGATGCGTGGATTCTCCTACTCCAACCTAAGCAAATTTAAAGATCTAAAACTTAAACAAACCGATAACGAAATCATAATAAATGGAACTGATTTTCACTTTCATTTCTCAAGAAAAAACGGAGAATTAATTAACTGGGAACATAAAGGCAAAAAATATCTGGCGAACAGCAAAGGTTTCTCAATAAACTTTTGGCGTGGAATGACTGATAATGATTTCGGAAATCGTTTCCCTGAAAGAGCTGCGATTTGGAAAAAAGCAAGCGAACAGCTTCACCTTAAACATATTGGAACCAAAAAAATTAATACTAAAGAAATTCAGGTAACAGTAAAATATGAAATCGAAAATGCAATTGCAAATTGGCAAATCGTTTATACCATCGCAGCCAATGGCGAAATATACCTTGAAAATACATTTACACCACTTCGGAAAGATCTACCTGAACTACCCAAACTTGGCCTAACGATAGAAATTGACTCGTCTTTCAGGAATTTGGACTGGTATGGGCGCGGACCACTTGAAACCTATTGGGATAGAAAAACCGGAGCTAAAATTGGTGTTTATTCCTCCAAAGTAGAAAATCAACTGGAAAATTACATCAGACCACAGGAAAACTCAAACCATACAGATGTTCGGTGGTTCGCTTTGCGTGATAATTCAGGCAGCGGTTTATTGGTTTCAGGAGAGCCTTTATTAGATTTTAGTGCCCAAAATTATATGCTCTCAGATTTTGACCAGCCTGATAAATCAAAAAATAAACATAGTTCTGATATTAAAAAACGGCCATTTATTATTCTTGATATCGATTACGCACAGACCGGTTTGGGAGGCGATGATAGTTGGGGAGCCAAGGCTCATCCTGAATATACTTTATATGCCAAACCCTATCACTATCGGTTTAGAATTGTACCTTTAAACGATTTAAAAGCAGATTTAAATATGGTTTGGAAAGAAAAACCTTTATTACATTCAATTAAATCAAAGTAATTAACAAATTATTTACAAATCTTTTATCTTTGTTAAATGGAACAAAGGCCGGTAAATACTATTGTCGAAAAACAAATCTTTATCAAAAACATGATGGGGAAATGTTGTACGCAATTGATTCGTTCTGTTTTTCGGAAAAATGAAATTGAGGTATTGAATATTATTCCGGGCGAGGCACTTATTCGTTATAATTCGCTTTTGTGGAATGAAAGAAGAATTGAAGCTCTTTTGGAGGAAAATGGTTTTTCACTTATTTTAAGTCGCGAAAAACGCATTGTAGAACAAACGAAACTTGCTGTAATTGAGCTTATTCACGAATTAAATAACGTAAATTCAATAGTTCAAAAATCAGATTATATTGTTGAGAAAATTGGATTGAGCTATCAGCAAGTGTCCAAGCTTTTCTCAAAACACGAACCAATTACACTGGAACGCTACATTATTTTGAACAAAATTGAACGTGTAAAAGAACTCATTTTAAGCGATGAATACACACTTAGCGAGATTGCCTACTTAATGGATTATAGCAGTGTTCAATATCTGTCCAATCAATTTAAAAAGGAAACAGGATACTCGGTAACTGACTATAAAAAAGAAGGATTAAATCTTAAAAAGAATTTGGAGGAATTGTATTAGTAGTTAAGAAGTTGGAATGTCTGAATGTCTGAATGTCTGAATGTCTGAATGTCTGAATGTCTGAATGTCTGAATGTCT
>JAZDJM010000225.1:0-3981 GCA_043804305.1 Bacteroidota bacterium | reverse complement strand
TGATGGAGTGATTATCGGAATGTTTATTTTCTTCTTTTAAAGTCCGGAATGTTTTTCCGCCATCATCGGAAACCTGAATGCGAACATCCATCAGGTACAAACGATCAAAGGCATGCGGACTGGCATACAATTCCTGGTAGTAATGAGGGCCGGTTCCGCCGGAAACAGTTTCAGATTGCTTTTCCCAGTATGCACCTCTGTTGGTAGATTTATAAATCCCTCCTTTTCTTCGATCGGTTTCAACGCTGGCATAAATGATATCCGGATTTTGAAAGGAAATGGCCAAGCCGATTTTTCCAAGATTTGATTTTGGCAAGCCATTGCTTGATTTTTCCCAATTGTTTCCGCCATCATTTGAAATATATATACCTGAGCCCGGACCGCCACCCATATAAGCAGCAACGGTGCGATGTCTTTGCCATGTGGCTGCATACATACGATCTGGATTTGTTGGATCAATTACTAAATCGGTTACGCCCGTCCAATCATTTACACCTAAAACTTTGTTCCAGTTTTTTCCTCCATCCGTTGATTTGAATAAACCGCGATCGCCTCCGGAATTCCACAATGGGCCTTGTGATGCCACCCAAATAATATCTGAATTTTTTGGATGTACAACAATTTTTGAAATGTGCTGCGATTCTTTTAAACCCATATTCGACCAGGTTTTTCCGTCATCGGTGCTTTTGTAAACACCGTCGCCAAAGCCAACATGTCGGCCACCCACATTTTCTCCTGTACCAAGCCATACGGTTGAAGGATTTGATGGATCGATCGTAATACAGCCTGTAGAATATACATTTTGATTATCAAAAAGAGCCTTCCAGGTTGTTCCTGAGTTTTCAGTTTTCCATACTCCACCGGAGCCAACGGCCACATACCATATATTGTTATTTGTTGGATGAATGGCAATATCGGCAATTCTACCTGATACAAATGCAGGGCCAATATTTCGCATTTTTAAGGCTGAATAGCTTGATTCTTCTTTCTTTTCTGCAGGTTGAGCCCACAGACTGCCAAAGAGAAAGCATACTAAATACATTAAAATTAGATTTCGCTTCATAGGTTAATTGTTTTTGATTTGTAAGTAAGCGACTAAAATACAATCTTTTTGAAACTCTGCAAAAGGAATATCGAAATACCTATTTAAGGTATTTTGCTCTTTTGCTGAATGGTTTTCTGCTATCAATGCACAATTCCACCAAATAACACTAAAAAATAAAACATAAGCGATTGTAAATTCTTACATCAACCTGAGCGAGAAAATATAATATCTTGAATTTCGTGTATACTATTTTGATGTTCTTTTATTTTTATTGGTAAATTTGATTACACTAAAAGACCGATAATGAAAAAATACATTTTAATTCTAATTCTTTTCATTGCTGCTACTGGATTTTCTCAAGAAGAAAGTGGAGCACAACAATTTTGGAATGCTCTGAAAAAACATTGTGGCAATGCATATGAAGGAAGTGTAGTTGAAGCTCCTGAAAATGATAGTTTTAGGGGAAATAAATTGATCGTTCACTTTCGTTTATGTTCAGAAAACAACATCCGAATTCCTTTTTTTGTAGGTGAAGATAAATCAAGAACTTTTGTTTTAACAATGAAAAATGATAGAATTCAGTTGAAACACGATCACCGACACGCAGATGGAACTTCAGATGAAGTTACGATGTATGGAGGAACAACTTCCAATTCCGGCTTACCAAATATTCAGTTTTTTCCTGCCGATCAAGAAACCGCTGATTTAATATCTTTTGCCTCGACAAATATTTGGTGGATTACTGTAGATGAACATTCATTTACCTACAATTTAAGGCGAATAGGAACAGACCGTTTGTTTACAGTTAAATTTGATTTAACGAAGCCTGTTGTAACTCCGACAGCGCCTTGGGGTTGGGAGGAATAACTTTATCTAAAATAGAAATTGGATTAAAATAGTGTTTTGTTGGTAGGTAGAAAGTTGAATGAATTATGCCTAAATTATCGATAAACCAAAAAAACCGTATTCCGTTTATGTAAATCGGGTTTTGTTTTTAGTTTTTTCCAATCGGCAGTAGTACGGCTAACAATATATTCAGAGCTTAGGCTGATGTCGCAGGCCACACAAATTTTAGTTTCTGGATTAATATAATTTGACCTGCTCCAGATACTGCGGAAAGAAAATAATTTTTTTTACATCTTTCGGGTTAAATAAAAAGCTTTTCACATCTTCCGCCATTTTCTGCATATCCAATGCAGCACATTTTGCCAGAATTTGATAACGTAGTTCTTCCGGTGATTGCACACCTATTTTATTATACAAATAGTCATAATTAGGAATTTGTCCCATGCCAAGTAAAAATACTATATCAAAAAAGTCTCTACCCTTATTCCTTTTTCGGTTAATTATAGCATAAAATTTCTGAGCCAAGAGTAAATCTAATGGCGTGGAATTAATTTGTGTAAATACATCAAACTTATTCAATAGTGGTTGCTCAGGCTTAAAATCGAATTTATGAGACTCTGTATCCAGTTGAATGAGAATTTTTTCCTCTTTAAAGTTAGAAAGTCCCTGTTGATATAATAATTCGGGAAAGCTGATATAGCAATGAAAAGCTCCTCTTTTTACATTACGTATCTCCACGAGATAGCCTAAACGCTCCAGTTCAGATTTTACAATTCTAGATACTTCATCAAAATCTTCAAAAGAGAGCTTAAAATGATCGAAATCCAAATCTTCCGAAAAACGACTATTTCCATGAACAATGCGCAGGCAAGTTCCTCCAAGAAAGGTTAACTTATTTGCATATTTACTTTCAAATATGATTTCCAATATTTTAAATTGCAAATATTCCCTAAGGATAAACCGTTCAAAAACTTGCAAAGATTCAGAATAATACTGTTTTATTTCCAATAAACTAAGCATGGATAACTCTTTTAAATAATTGAATTCGTTTTGCTACAGTTGGCGAGTCAAATACGTTTTGATATTTCTCTAATTTGCTAAAATCAATCGTTTCTTTCAGTCCGATTTCATTGAATCTCATTTCATTCATTTCATTCACAGAATTTATTTTACTCAGGTAAAAATAATCCAGTAGTACTTTCTCCGGTTCTGCAATTTTTACTGTAAACCCTTCTTTCTGAATTAGCTTGTAACCAAATAAAAGCGTAGGTTTAATATGTCTGTATGTAAATTTTCCAATAGCTGTATCGTACGAAGCCGTATTAAGGCTTGTAGCTGAAGTAATTGTAAATACTCCTTCGGGAATAAAATTATAATACGCCAAAGCACTTTCGAATGACACATAGGAAGGTTTGTAGATTCTGTTGGCAATTAAATTTAAAAATTGCTCATCTTTTCTGTAGGGCTCAAAACAGTAATATCCTCTTTTTATTTTAAGAATATAGCCTTTTTGCTGCCATTCAACAAGCCGTCGACTATCAAATTCAGAAAAAATCTTTTTAATATCCCTGATAGAAAATACAGGAAAATTTCTAAGTGCTTTTTCAAAAGTAAAATAGTTCATTATATATTAAATATTTGTCAAAAATAACAATTATCTAATATAAAGTCAATGTTTAAAATGTATTCTATTAAGGCCAGCCTTAAACTTAATGCTGATTCCGTTCAATTTTATTAAAAAATTGCATGAATTACATGGATTTATAAACCAAAAAAACCGTATTCCGTTTATGCAAATCGGGTTTTGTTTTTAGTTTTTTCCAATCGGCAGTGCTACGGCTAACAATATATTCAGAGCTTAAGCTTATATCACAAGCAACACAAATTTTAGTTTCGGAATTGCATTGGGCTAATAAACTTTCAAACATTTGATTGTTGCGATAAGGAGCTTCGATAAAAATCTGGGTTTGATTTTCTTTGTAAACTCTGGTTTCCAATTCTTTAATTCGAGCATTTCGTTCTGATCGTTCGCGAGGCAAATAACCCACAAAAGCATAGTTCTGGCCATTAAAGCCGGAGGCCATTAAGGC
>JAZDJM010000224.1:0-11405 GCA_043804305.1 Bacteroidota bacterium | reverse complement strand
AAAAATATATTGCTTTTCTTCGCCCGATAATTCAATTTGAATGGCTTCGTTTTGTTCTTTCATCTGCATTAAAGCGGTGGCCATAAATACGGAATCCGATCTGTTTTCAGTAGTGAAATTACCTGTAAATAAAATTCTGGTTTTACTCGAATCGGTTATAATTACAGGCACCGAAGACGCATTTGTTAATACTTCGTTGATAAACGACTGATTTAAATCGGTAAGCATTTCCTGAGTTTCGGTAAAAATGCGACTGTCCTTGTAATACAAATAGAATTTTTCGTTGTTATAATAATCCATTACTACCGGTGGATATTGACTGAATTGTGCAAGTATATCGCCGGATAAAATTGTTAAAGTGTCCAATTCTTTATCCAGGTTCATACTTCCCATAACTTCATTCTTACCATTCGTCTGAATTACCGGAATAGTAGTGTTTTCAGTTATAATATCGAAATAAAAGGTAAGATCATGGCTTAGTTTTTCGTCGTTAATTTTTTTGTAGGCTTTGGCCAGAAGGTTAACCTTTTTTCTTTCTTCGTTTTGCAATTGTGAAAAAAACATATCGGTTGTTCTTACCAATTCGGCACGTCTATGAATGGCACTTGCCCAGATTCTAATATTTTCACGTTCACGGTCTCTGACTTTATTCACCAATAAATTAGAATACCACAAAGAACTTAATATTATAATTACGCCTAAAAGTGAAAGAATAAACTTCCATTTGATTTGATTGGTGTAAAAATCCATCTTTACTCATTAAATTAAACGTAAAAATAAGGATTAATATCGAAGGAATTTATATTCGCGAATGGATTGGTAGAAATTAAAAAAGCCGGCTTAAATGGTCGATTCATCAAGCTTTTGAAGCGCAAAGGCATAGGCGCCTATTGCCACAGCTTCTGATGTGCCCAACAAACTAATGCAAACTCCTATTTTCTTGCTTTCGTCGTACGAAATTGTTTTATTTGTCCGCGGGATCAAAATTTGCTTGGAATTTGACATTAAAAAGGCTTGTTTTTCTTCCTGATTTGTTAAATTATAGGCTTTTACCTCCATCCTATCAAGAGGTTTTCCCTGCAAACTTGTAAAAGGTTTATTCATTTCCTGACAAAAATGATTCATAAACAAATCAGAAGCGCCAGATAAACCTCCGCCAATAACCACTATTCCGTCAAGCATGGTAATGGCATCAGCAGCAGCATTTGCAGCAGCTTTGGCAAAACACTCAAAAGCTTTCAGGGCTGCTGTTTTATTGCCTTTTGATTCACCCATCCCAATTTTATATATCTCAAATGGTTCAGGACAATCGTTAATCAATACATTGGCTTCCTTGGCATAAACACGTTTAATGGCCCGAATACTTACACTGTCTTCAACACTGGTTTCGCTGATCAGGTGATTGCGCATCCGATTAATTTCTGCCTGAGCCGAATTATCGCCAATAAATAAATTGCCATTGGATACTATTCCGGAACCAAAACCGGTTCCAAAGGTTAAGCCCAACAGATTACGATAGCGTTTGGGATTACCATTTTGCTCAAGTTCGGCATTTATATTGGGCAAAACTCCGCCAATAGCTTCACCCAGCGTAAATAAATCGCCGTCGTTATTTATAAAAACCGGAAGATTAAATTCATTTTGAAGAAACGGGCCAAGAGCAACACCACCTCTAAAAACCGGAAGATTTTCCAAATCGCCAATAATGCCTCTTTCATAATCGGCCGGACCGGGAAAAGCAAAACTAATTGCATCAGGCTTTTGGTTTAGTGACTTTATCAGGCTCTTAAATCCACTTACAATTTTCTCGAGCATCAGATCCAAATTTTCTGCCGAAGCTGATAAATTTACAGGTTTTGAAATACTTTTTCCTCCCTGAATTGCCGAAAACCTAAGGTTTGTACCTCCGGCATCAAGTGTTAAAACAATTCTTTTATCATTCTTCATTCGCTAATCAATTTAATTCCTGCATTATTGAAATTCCGGTTTTCGTGAATATATCCATCCACCACATAGAGATGCATTAATTTTACTTTACAATACGCTAAAAATGAATACTTCATCGTGCCAACCATTCAATAGGATTCATTTTTTCGGTGCTTTTCCAAAGTTGAAATTGCAGTTTTGTACTCTGATCGGATGGATCTTTATAAATGACTCCAAGGTTTTCTTTTGCTTTGACTTTTTGTCCGGGACCAACCGTTGCCTTTGCTATATTGGAGTAAAGCGTAAAATAATTTCCATGCTTTACTAAAACCGCATAATTTGGTGTTCCCGGAACGGATATTATACTTCTGACTTCACCATCAAAAACTACACGTGCATTACTGCCTTCATCTGTGGCAATATCAATCCCGTCGTTTCTGGTTTTGATTCCTTTTATGTAAGGATGGGCATGTTCGCCAAAGGAGCTGAACAAAACACCACGTTCAACCGGCCAGGGCAATTTGCCCTTATTATTTTCAAAGCTGCCACTAAGTGCAAGCTCTGCAGGAGTAAGCGAAAATTTTTTCATTTTTTCGGCTTCTAGGGTAATAAGCCTTTCAATTTCTTTTTTAAGCGCATCTTTCTGTTTTTGCTTTTGAGCAAGAGCAGATTTCAAATTCTTTTCATCCGATTTTAAGCTGTTTAATCCTCTTTGCTGTTCAATTTTTTGTTGGCTTAAACTTTCTTTGGTTTGCGTTTCTTTTAAGCGTAAATTAATTTTTTCGCTTCTGTCTTTTTCCAATTGCTGAATTGAAGCATTGAGCGAAGTTTGTTTCTCGTTGATCAGTTTTACCTGATTCTTTCTATAGTGGCTGTATTGTTCAAAATATTTCAATCGCTTATAGGCCTGATTAAAATCACTCGAAGCAAATACAAACATCAACTTATCATAATTAGATCGATTGCGGTTTGCGTAGTAAACCATTTTAGCATATTCCTTTTTTAAAGCCTGCAATTCTGCACTTTTTTTTCTGATTTCCAGTTGCTTTGTGTCGATGTCTTTACCAATAGCAATGATTTCTTCCTGAATTTTTACCAATACTCTTTCGTGCCTAGAGATTTGACGGCTTAGCAACTCGATTTTATAATACGAATCGTCTTTGCTTTTTAAGGTGGAATTAAGCAATTGATTGGTATACTCAATTTCCTTTTCGAGTTGAGCTATTTGTTTGCTAAGTTCCGAACGGGATTGAGAAAACACACTAACCGAAATAAATAAAACACCATATAAAACTATGACATTTAAGTGGTTAATGATTGTTTCTCTCAATTTCATAATTCTATTGGCGTATATTTGGAAGGAATGCTGTAAGGAAAATCAAGCGAATCGTCGAAGTTTATTCTGTAATAGACCATTTCCATTCTCATTCCTTTTTCATTATTTAATTCAATATTCATTTCGTAAGGAAAAAGCTGTTTGTTTATGCTTCTGTATTGCTTATAGCTTGCTGCAATTTTTTTGTTTTCATTGCCAATCTCTTCTATTTTCAGCTTTTGGATTTTAAAGGTTTCAGGACTTATCCAAAGGCTTTGATAATACACTGTGCTTTCAGCAATATTGTTTTTTGATAGGTGCTTAAGCTGATGCTTATTAGTAGATTCAATTTGATATAACCGCTTATCTAATCTAACTTTTAAATCCTGATAATCGTACCACGAAAAATCTTTTGCCAAAAGTAAAGCCTGAATCATCCCAAAATTAATTTCAGTATTAATTAGATTCGAAAGAAAATTGTAATCGCTTATAAAGTATGTTTTGTCTATGCGGTTAAGATATTTTACACTATCTTGAGTTAACAGCAATCGTGCTCCTTCTATTCCAATTCCCGTTGAAACAGATACCCAAATAGTGCTGTCTCGCTTTATTCGCATTTGGACGGTAAACGGATTTTTTTTCTTACCTGCAATAAAATCAACCTTTGCTTTTCCTGAAAACCATTCAAAACGGGTTTGGTTTTTGTGCGTTTCATTTAAAACATATTCAGCTTCCAATAATTTTATGGGTGATTTTTTTCTAATATTTCTGTTTTGACATGAAGAAAAAATCAGGATCAGTCCTGCCAGACTTATAAGTAAAATTATCCGGGCTTTCATTAACATATTTTTTTTCTTTTTTTGCTACAAGGAATTATCATGAAAGATATTTTTTGAATGGACAGAAGGTTTCTAATCATATCCATTTTACTTTAATTCACCTGTTTCTATTTTATTATTAAATTCTTCAGTTTTTAATCCGCTTTTTTGGGCTTTCTTCCAATATTTCTTTGCTTTTTTCCGATCTCCCAATTTATAATAAATATCGCCCATATGATCCAAAACATCAGCACTTGGATTTTTTTCATTTTTCAAGGCCATTTCAACATATTTGAAAGCGCCCTGAAAATCGTTCAGTTGAAATAATACCCAACCATAAGTATCATGATTTGTTGGGTTTGGAGCAAGACTAATTGCAGTAAACGCCATTGTTTTTGCTTTATCCAGATTCATTTTATTAAGGGCCAGATAATAGGCGTAATTATTCAATACAAAAGCATTTGATGCATTTATTTCCAGACAGTTATCATAGGCTTCAAATGCTTTTTCTTTTTGCTTGTTTTGATAATAAGCATCGCCCAAATACATATAAAATTGCTCCATTAATTTTGAATTCTGCACATATGGCAATCCATTTTCCAGACTCTCAACAGCCAGTTTTGTACTGTCCTGCATAAAATGCCCTACAGCATTAAACAAATAAGGAATTGGTTCTGTAGGAAACTGAACAATTGCTCTACGGCTCACTCCAATCATTTCTTTAGTTTGAGTGCGGTTGTTCAGGCTAAAAAGCAATTGTTCCCAAACGGCATATCTGCTGCTGTCTATTTTCAGCACTGCAGAATATTCTCTGGCAGCTTCTGTATATAAGCTGTCACGAAATAATAGGTCGGCATACATAGCATGAGAACCGGGTTTTTCAGGATGAACTTTTGATAAAGTTTCGGCCAGTTTTAGCGATTCTGTTCGGATTTTTGTATCAGGAATATTTTTTAACTCAAACAATCCCATTAGGATTTGAATTTTTGTGTCCAAATCGAGTCCCGGATTCTTATATCCCTGATTCAGGTTTTGAAATGCCAGATCAAATTCTCCCTGCTGCTGGTAATAATCGGCCAATGTAATTCGAATATAAGGATCGGAAGGATTAATATCCAGCACTTTCTGATAAAACGGAAAAGCCTTTTTAGGTTCGCCATTACCCATATACATTTCGGCAATAAGACTAAAGTATTGGCTATTTTCAGGAAATGCCTCCGAAAGCTTAACGAGTTCCAGAACAGCATTGTCAAATTTTCCTGAATTTAAATACAGATCTCTTTTTGTTAAACTTATTTGCTCATTTATACCCCTTAGATTTTCTAACTGATCATAAAATTTGATAGCATTTTCTGCATCTCTTACAAAAGTATACAGTTGTGCAAGGCCTTCAATATACTCCTGATTTTTAGGTTCGGCATCTATCAGTTTTTTATAAATTTCGATAGCAGGTTTAAAATTACCTCCGTGTTTATAAATATCAACAAGTAATTGAGCATACATCGTATTTAAACTATCAAGGGCATAGGCTTGCTCTGCCCAGATAAGCGCTTCGTTTGGCTGATTTTTATATAATGAAATTCTTGCCAATTGAAACAAGGCCGGATCATAGTCTTTATCGTAATTCAAAACCTCTTTATAAAGTGTAAATGCTTTGGAATAATCCTCTGAAACAAATGCCTTTTCTGCTTCCAAATAGGTATTTAATGCTTTGGAATTCATTTCAAAGGTTTGTGCAAGAAGTTGTGATGCACTAAAAATGAAAACCAGAATTAGATAGTTGTATTTTATACTTTTTATCATTTGTTTTGTATACGTTTTGTTAATGTAATTCAACATTATTCATTTGTCTAAGGAATTATTTTTTCCCGGTTGATCCAAACCCGCCGGCACCACGCTCAGAGGCATTTAGTTCTTTAACTTCAATCCATTCCGCTTTTTCATGACGGGCGATAACCATTTGCGCTATTCGCTCTCCATCTTTTACACTAAAATTTTCATTGCTTAAATTAATCAAAATCACCTTTATTTCTCCGCGATAATCTGCATCAATAGTTCCCGGAGAATTAAGCACACCAATGCCGTGTTTAAATGCCAGACCGCTACGTGGACGAATTTGTGCCTCAAAGCCAATTGGAAGTTCAATAAATAATCCGGTTGGAATTAATTTTCTTTCAAAAGGTTTTAATTCAATTGGTTCGTTCAAAGAGGCACGTATATCCATGCCTGCCGAAGCAATTGTTTCATAAACCGGTAAAGGATGCTTAGAGTGGTTAACGATGCTGATGTTCATTGAGTTTTGATTTTCCAAGAAATATTGCGCAAAAATAGGTAAAAAATAAATGAATGCTTGTGAGGCTGTATCATTTAAGACTATTTAACGTTGAAAAACATTTTTTATCGCAGTTGGATTGTTGCGTGTTTCTTTTATTTTTCTTGATAATTGAATTAACGGATAAATTACTGCAAATAAACTGGTGATTAAAACAATGCTGATTACGATTAGAAAATCAATGTTTTTTAAAATAACAGGATAAGCATCTACTACAAAATTCCCTTCTCCACCCAAACTAATAAAACCAAATGTTTGTTGAAGCCAGGCAATGAATCCGCCTAAAATCAAGCCGATAATTCCACCGGCAAGGCTAATAAAAATTCCTTCCCAGGCAAAAATGCTCAGAATAAAAGCCCGATTTGCTCCCAAGGCATGAAGCGTAAAAATGTCTTTTGTTTTATCAATAATCAACATGCTTAACGAACCAATTACATTAAAAGCAGCAATTAAAAGGATAAAACCTAATATCAGAAAAATAGCCAGGCGCTCGGTACGCATCATTTTTAATAAAAAAGATTGTTGTTCTTTTCGGGTTTTTACACGAAAGTGTTTGCCTGCAATATTTTGCACTATGGGTTTTAAATTTTCCGGAGAAGCATTTTTTTTCAGTCCTATTTCAATTCCGCTCACTTCATCAGTAAAATCCATTAATTCACGTGCAAAACGAAGTGGAACAAACACATATTTTTCATCATAATCCTGACGTAAACTAAAAAATCCGGAAGGAAATAAACGTGCCGTTTTAAAATTATTTTGATAATTTAAATTCAGTTTTTTTGTTTTGTCGGGCAAATAAAACTGTATGGGTTGCTGAAAATCACTCAATTGAACCTGCAAGTTGTAGGCCACACCATAGCCTAATACGGCAAAATTAATTCTTTCAGATTCTAAAAGAAAATCGCCCTGAACAATAGTTGTGTCTAAACGATTCATCAGCGTAAAATCAGATTCCACACCTTTCATGCGGACAATGCTTTGTTTTTCGTTATACCGGATTAAAACATTTTCTTCCAATATGGGTTCAAAAAATAGAATATCATCCAATTTCAATAATTCATCTTTCGGGAAATCATTTAAATGAAAGGTCTTGCCTTGTGCAGGCGAAATCAATATTTCAGGATTAAACCGGTTAAAGAGCGAAAGAACCAAACCCTCAAATCCATTGTAAACAGAAAGCACAATAATAAGCGCAGCGGTGCTTATCATTACCCCAACTACCGAAATAATTGAAATTGTATTTATTAAAGCGTGTGATTTCTTCGAAAATAAATATCGTCTTGCTATAAATAAGTTTGCTTTCATTACCGATTTCTTGTTTACAAAATTACTCAAATATTACGTTTACATGCTTTCCTCTAAATTAATTCGGTGCTTTAAGTAAAATATACAACAAATTAGGGCTAAAAGCGTTTGTTTCTTTAATTGCTATGGGTTTTATTAAAAAAATCAAAAGCCGAATGCATCTGTTTAAATGATTATTGTATCTTTACTTGAAGTTTTAATAGGGAAGTAATTAAATATTTATCTTAATTTATTGAATCATGAAAAAAATAACAATTTTAATCTTTACATTATTGATAAGTGGAGGCCTTTTTGCTCAAATGCCTAATTTTGGGATTAAAGTTGCAGCAACTGCTGCCTCGCTAAATACATCTGAGCTAGCTGCAAATATTGAATCAAATAATCTTTTGGGTTATCAGGCCGGCGCATTTTTAAGAATTAATACCGGAAAATTGTATTTACAACCTGAGGTAGTTTACAATCACCGTAGTACACAATTAGCAGGTTTTTCCGGAGGTGATGTTACTTTTGATTTGGGAACCATTGATATTCCCGTTCTTGTTGGATTTAAACTGTTGGATGCAAAAGTATTTAACCTAAGGGCTTTTGCAGGTCCGGAAATTTCTTTTGCAACCGGAGACGGAACTTCTTCTGATAATGTTACATTAGCCGATTTCAATAAAAAAACCTGGTATATGCAAGCCGGTGTTGGTGTTGATTTATTGTTCCTAACTTTTGATCTTCGCTACGAAAAAGGTTTGAGTAATTTTATAGAAGACTATAATAATGAAGGAAGCCTGAAAAACAATGTATGGGTATTTAGCCTTGGTTTGAAGTTTATGTAAAATTTTAAAAAGAATCTTAAAAAAGTCCTGCAAATGTGGGACTTTTTTATTTTTGACAAAAATTCAAAAAATGAAGATTTATAAATTCTTATCCTTTGCTTTATTCATTTTAAGTCAGGTTTTTTTCTCAGGCTGTAAACAAAATCATTTTAAAGTTGATGTTTCTGAGCTAGCAGAACCTAAAGTTGAAGTGCATGATTATGCAAGCGCATTGTTCACTTTAAACCGTGATTCTTTAAGCTCTGAATTGAAATCCCTGCAAAAAGAATTTGAACCGTTTTTAGGCAATGATGAGTTATTGGATGAAGAAATTATTCAACTCGATTTTTACATCAACGATAATTTTTTGAACGATTTATTCAAATCGTATCAAATCAAATTTCCATCACTGAATCCGCTGGAAAAAGACTTAAGCAGCGCTTTCAGGCATTTGAAATTTTATTTTCCGGATGAACAATTGCCACAGGTATTTGTCTACATTTCCGGAGTCCAGGATCCGGTAATTTTTCAGGATAATATTCTGGTTATCGGCGTAGATAACTACTTAGGATTTGATTATGAACTGTATCCAAGATTAGGAATTCCAAAATACAGGCTCAGCGCTATGAATCCGGGAAACCTTTTGCGCGATGTGGTTTCAGAAATGAGCACAACACAAATGCCATTGCCGCCAACAAATGCCACACTTTTGGATTTTATGCTTTACGAAGCCAAAAAACTCTATTTTACCAAAAGTTTGGTGCCTGAAATGGAAGAAAGCATTTTGTTGAATTATTCGGCCGATCAGCTAAAATGGCTCAAAAACAAGGAAAAGGATTTGTGGAAATTTTATATCGAGAATGAATTGCTGTTTAAATTAGATTACAACAGCCTGAAAAGTTATATCAACGATGCCCCTTTTACTTCCGAACTTGGAAACGATTCTCCTTCAAGAACAGGTGTTTGGCTGGGTTATCAAATATTATTGAGTTATGCAAAAAATACCAAAAGCGATTTAAAAAGCCTGTTGGAAAATACTAACTCGCAGGATATTTTAGACAAATCGAAGTATAAACCTGCGCGTTAATTTTTTGAATTATTTTTTTGTCCTATTTGTTTTAAAATTTTATTTTCCATTGCTAAGGCCTCATCCTTATTGCTAAACCATTCTTGAATTTTATTCCGGGTTTGTTCCAAAATTTCGGGACTCACATAATTTAACAACTGATAAACCGTAGCTACAAGCAAGCTCAAATCATCGGCATATCCAACTATTGGAAGTAAATCGGGAAATGCATCAAAGGGCAAAATAAAATAAGCTATTGCACCTGCAATTAATGATTTTGACTTTAAAGGCACTTCCGAACTTTTAAAAAGATAATACAGCAATAAAACCGGATAAACCACTTTCATTCCCACTTTTTTGGCAACTGCATTTAATTTTCTCCAAAGCTTAGTTTCTGAAAATGATTTTGCGTTTTTTAATTTCATGCTAAATGCGTTTTATCTACCCAAAGATCCTTATTTTCCCTTTTTGATAATTTTAATGTAACCAAGTGCATTTCAATATCTTCCAATAAATATTCAATGTTTTTTAATCCGCTGTGCGGAATAAGTATGGCCGCCTGCAAAATGGGTATATTTCGTATTGAATTAAGAATGGATGATTCATAAAGTGTATCAATCTCACCGATAATAAGCAGGAAATAATCAAAATTCTTAAAATTAGTCACAGCAATCTGCCCGCTTTTTTTATTGGAAAACAGAAAATAGTTTAGACGTGTGTCTTCCTGCTTATGATGATAAAAGGAGAAATCGCCCAACTTCCCTTCCTTGCCATAAAAAGAAATATCCTCGAGTTTTACAAATGATGAGCTTAAGGCCTTGCTCATAAAATAAATCAATCGGTAATCATTATCCATGCATGAAATACCAATAATTGTGACCTGTTCACTTTCTGATTTTGAAATATTTAACTTCTTGGCCAATGCGTTGCTTTTATCGAGCTAATTTACAAAGGAAAAAGCGAATTAATTGCTATTTGTAGTCAATTTTAGAGATTAGATTGCTCTGTTGGCCTAACACCAAAATTATTACCCGTATATTTCCCATTTGTATATAGTTTTTAAAACTATAAAAGACAAAATAAATATTCTTTCCTTGTATATACCCGTTGATATATAACTAATAATAAGGTAATTATAAATAAATTGAAAAATAATAGAATTTTGAGGGTAATGTTTTTGCAAAATAAACCATTAATAGAGTAAATTCTCCTTTTATTGGAGTATAGTAAACCACATAAATTTAGTACTCAAAAGTTAACGCATTATGAATTTTAAAGCTTATCAGAACCGCTTAAACCTTTTATTGGATTTAATTGAAAAAGGCAGTGTCCACTCTCCAAAACAAATGGCTAAACAATTTTCGTGCAACGAAAAAACAGTACGAGATATGATTAATGTCCTTCGGGAACAAGGATTTGAAATTGTTTATAGCCGGAATGCAAAAAAATATTTGTTAAAAATTAAACGGAAGTTTTAACTCCGCGAGAACTCTTTTCTTTGTGCTTGTTATCATTAATTATTCACTTAAATTCTATAATCTTATGAAAAATTTCAAGTTTTACATTTTTTTAATAACTGTTTTAGGTATTTCGTTTTCTTGTAATAATAAAACAAAAATTGAGAGTCTTCCTGAAGGAAATATTGTCGGGTTGGTTCCTTATAAAATTGTTCCTTTAACAAATGATTTGATATCTTATACCAGTAAACGCACAAAAAAGATTTCGTCGCCAGTTATAACACCAGATGTTAGAAGCAGTATTATAGTAATGTATGAAAATTATGATATTAAGGCAGTTTTTACGCCATTAGAGAAAAAATTCAAATCCTCTATTAAACTAC
>JAZDJM010000223.1:0-7776 GCA_043804305.1 Bacteroidota bacterium | reverse complement strand
AAACCTGTTTTCGGATCAATAAATTCTTTTAAATCGAATTTATCGCCTTTAAAGTCATAAACTCCACAAACCAGATCTACCGGATTGAAATGTGTGGCACTTTTTACAATTTCTGCTTGTTGATTATTTGAAAAATCAATTTGAGAGGATTCCACAATCTGCAATGATTCTATACCGTTTTCATCTTCAACCAAAAATGGACCGCCGCCCGGTTCTCCTTCATTTTTTACCATTCCGCAAACGCGTATCGGCCGGTTCAACACTTGATAGGCCCAATCCACCTGTTCCATCAATTCTTTAACTTTAAGATAATCAGGAACCTGAATAAAAAGTTCATTTTCCATAAAATCAAAAATCTCTTTCAGCAAATCTTCATCAAAATCACCAATTTCCAACGACTCTAAATAATCAAAAACAGTATCTTGAATTTGAATCAAATAGCTGCCTATCAGTTTCTTATAATTGTAAGTAATTTCTCTGTGCTTATCAGGAACAATATTATCGATGTTTTTTATAAAAATAATATCGGCTTCCAATTCATTTAGGTTTTCAATGAGGGCGCCGTGGCCGCCCGGTCTTAAAACCAGGCTTCCGTCATCTTCCCGAAAAGGTTCATTAATTAGATCCACAGAAATAGTGTCAGTGGATGGTTTTTGTTGGGAAAAAGCTATTTTGAAGTTTACTTGATATAGATTGGCATATTTGGGTGAATTTAAGTTAATTGCTTCTTCAAATTTTTGCTGATGTTCAGGCGATACGGTGAAATGGATATTTACTTCACCCGAATTTGCTTTACCGTAAACAGCACCTTCAACCAAATGTTCTTCAATCGACCTGCGATTTCCGTCGGTATATTTATGGAATTTCAACAATCCTTTGGGAAGTGCAGCATAATCCAATCCGTTTTCGTTAAGCAGAAAATTTAAAATGCTGAGGTAATTTTTTTTATCCAGCATATCCATAATATCCAGATTATTGGATTTCATGATTTCTTTTAAATCCGGAAAAAAGGCGAATTCTTCAAGATGCCCGAAAAAATAGGATACCGAATTAAACCCGTCGTTTTGTGGCAGCTCTTTGGTTTTGCCTGAAATCAGATCGTCGCGAAACTCAAATAAATGCTTAAACATCCGCGAAGCCGCTCCGGATGCAGGAACAAATTTTAGTATCGATTTATCTTCCATGGCATCGGAATATTCATCAATCAATACTTTAGCTTCTTTAGCGCTAAACACTTTTAATCCTTGTCCCGGAGTGGCGGCAGCTTTAAGCTTGATAAAAGGGAATCCGGTTTTAAAATTAGTTATCTGATTTTCAATTTGATTCAGATTCATTCCTTTAAGTTCAATTTGGTGTAAATCCTGGGGAGAAAACATATATCAGCGTAATGATTAAATAAATATTTTTTGAGATTTTCAAAATTAAGAATATTTTGTAAAACCCTTTTCAAAAAGAAAAATAAACTATTTTTGCAACGATTTTTAAGCCCAGGTGGCGAACCGAGACCGATTTATAGGTCGAGCTCCGTCCACAAGGGCGAATGATAATGAAGCCCAGGTGGCGAACCGAGACCGCTTTATAGGTCGAGCTCCGTCCGCAAGGGCGAATGATAATGAAGCCCAGGTGGCGAAATTGGTAGACGCACCAGCTTGAGGGGCTGGCGCCCGTTAGGGTGTGCAAGTTCGAATCTTGTTCTGGGCACGAAAAAAAACACCATTGTTAATCTGTTGATTGCGATGGTGTTTTTGTTTTCCATACATTTTTCCATACAGAAATTAGGCTTCATTTTTGATTCTAGTAATTTTTTGATTAGTACATATGGGCGTTCGTTTGGGAAATACAGTCATTTGGTAAACAGATAGGTAAGCGCTTTTTTCGGCTAATTTTTTTCTATTTCCTCTGAAAACAAATTTGAATAAATTGTACAGAGGAAACCTACATGAAGTTTTTTATAGAGTTCTTGTGTAATTACAGAATTTCATGTAGGTTTGAGAAAAACAATTCAAGAGCTTATAGACAGACAAAAATCATTAGAATAGGAGCATAGCAAAAACTACTTATAAAAGATAAATAAAGTAACCCGGATTTGGGTGGTTATGCATGCCTTTGGGAGGAAAAAGGTATATTTATAATGAGTTAGCTGCAAGCATAAAAGAGTATCATGCAACGAATAAAGCGCCTATTCAATGCAAATAATGCAACGATAATTTGAGATTGCAACGAATAAACTGTATATTTGTCGCAAAATTTAAGACCAATGGGATATTATATACATCAGAAAGACAATTGGCCAAATTTCTCATGGAATAACGACGAGTTCATCAATCTGTTAAGTGAAGCGAGAAATCTACAAGGACGATTAATTGGTAAAATGGAATCTCTGGGTTTTGAATTACGGGATGAAGCTTTACTTGAAACTTTAACTTTGGATGTATTAAAATCTGCAGAGATTGAAGGAGAAATCTTAAATCCTGAGCAAGTGCGTTCCTCAATTGCTCATCGATTAGGAATGGAATTTGCTGGTGCAATTATGTCGGATAGAAATGTAGACGGGATGGTTGATATGATGATTGATGCAACCAGAAATTGTTTTAAACCAATAACAGTAGAGAGACTCTTTGATTGGCACGCAGCATTATTTCCAATGGGAAGAAGTGGGATTTTCAAAATTACTGTTGCTGATTGGAGAAAAGATACATCTGGACAAATGCAAGTTGTATTGGGTGCTGCGGGAAGAGAAAAAGTTCATTTTCAAGCTCCAGATGCTGATTTAATTGAAATGGAAATGAACCGTTTTATAAATTGGTTTAACGAAGAAAATAAAATAGATTTAGTAATAAAAGCTGCAATTGCTCACCTATGGTTTGTGACAATTCATCCATTTCAAGATGGTAATGGGCGAATTACAAGAGCCTTGACTGATATGTTATTAGCTCAATCGGATAAGAGTACACAGCGATTTTATAGTATGTCTGCTCAGATTAGGATAGAAAGAAAAGAATACTACGAAATTCTCGAAAAAACACAAAAAAGAGACCTTGACATATCCGAATGGATAAAATGGTTTTTAAGCTGTTTAATTAATGCTTTAAAAGCAACCGATAATATTCTTTCACGAGTTTTGTTAAAAGCAGATTTCTGGAATAGAAATTCAAAAACAATAATTAACGAGAGACAAAAGAAGATTTTAAACAAATTACTGGATGGATTTGAAGGTAAACTGACTTCAATGAAATGGGCTAAGATTACAAAATGTTCAAAAGACACAGCAATTAGGGATATTAATGACTTGATAAATAAGGACATATTACAGAAAGAGTCAGCAGGAGGAAGAAGTACAAATTATGAACTGCGAATTACAAAGTAATCAGCGAAGCTAACCACTCAACAAAGGTAATTGAAGATTATGAAATAAACGCCAGCAGGTAAAACATGGTATAGTGAATGCGGGTTTCAGAGGTTTTCCAAGGTTTGTGGCTTGTAAAAAAAGTCCGTGTAAACTGATAGGAAATCGCTTCGTAATCCCGCACGACAAAATTCCATCGACCGTTATGGGAAAAATTAGAGAAATGATTCAATATTTACTGACAAGATTCATAAGAAAACAGGAATCGGAGAAAAATTAATGAATAGAGCAATTGACTGGCTAATTTTAAAAGGAACGAAAATACAAAAATTGGATGTTGGAGCAGGAAATGAACACGTTTTTGAATTTTATAAACACTTTGATTCTAAACACTAAACATTGTATTACCGAGAATTGAAACGAAAAAATAAAAATCATACTAACAAATAAAGCTGGTTTAGTAAAATGGAAGATATAAAATTAAGACTAGAACAAGAATTGCCAGAATCAACTGAAAAGTGGGGATGGAAATACCACCATTTAGGAATTCCAACCGATAAGAAAATGCCAAATGAAAAATATTTACCCCAATTCAAGTTTTATGTTTCAGGATTTAGTACAAGTCCTTTCGGAGTTGAATGGATGAGATTTGAACATGATAGTCCATTTGATAAATTAATTCAAACTGTTCCACATATCGCATTTGAGGTGCAAGATTTGGATTATGAACTGACAAATCGTGGTTTGAAGGTAATTGTAGAGCCAAATCCTTCATCAGATGGTATTCGGGTTGCAATGATAGAACATAATGGAGCACCTATTGAATTGATTGAATTTGAAAAGAATAAATAATGCCAGCGGCTAATAAACAATACATTAAGTCGGGTGCAGGAGGATTGCAAAGGATTATGTACCATGTGGCAAAAACACTAACGGTAGACATGAACGCAGCTCCGAAATCCCGGCCTCCTCGAATTGTCAACCGTGGCAATTAATACTGGAATACAGACTAATACAAGTATACGAGATGAAATTAGAAGATTTAGGATATAATGATAAACTTGAAAAGTTAAGGTGCGAGAATAACCTGAATGACTTTGAGATTGGAAGGGTTATATCGGAACATAAAGAAAGGTATATTGTAAAAACTGAGAAAGGAGAATTCGATGCCGAGATAACAGGGAATTTACGATTTTCATCAAAAAGCCGTGAAGATTTTCCGGCAGTTGGCGATTGGGTTACTATGACTATACATGACTCGGATTTTTCTATAATTCATAGCATACTACCGAGATTCTCTGTAATTTCAAGACAAGCTGTAGGTAAATTCGGAGAGATACAAATAATTGCTACAAATATTGATTACGCATTATTGGTACAAGCCGCTGATAGGGATTTCAATGTTAATAGGCTTGAAAGATACCTGACAATTTGTAATTCATCAAAGGTTAGCCCAATTATAGTACTCAGCAAGATTGATTTAATTGATGAACAGCGGACTTTTGAGCTATTGGAGAATATAAAATCTCGGATTAAAAATGTTCCGGTTATTGCAATAAGTAACGAATCAAAAGATGGATACACTAAAATAAAAAAGATTATTAAAAAAGGTAAAACCTATTGTATGCTTGGTTCTTCGGGTGTTGGAAAATCCACCCTTTTAAATAATCTTTCCGGCAAATTTGTAATGCGCACAGATAACATCAGCCAAAGCACAAATAAAGGGAGGCACGTGACCAGTCACAGGGAATTAATAATACTTGAAAACGGTGGAATTTTAGTTGATAATCCCGGGATGAGAGAAGTAGGTATTGCCGATTCAACTAGTGGATTAGAAATCACATTCGACTTGATTATCAGGTATTCTCAAAATTGCAAGTTCAAAGATTGTACACACACAAATGAAAAAGGCTGTTCCGTTATAGAAGCCGTTGAAAAAGGAGAAATAGATGAGGCTTCTTATGAAAATTTTATAAAAATGGAAAAAGAGAAAGCTCATTTTGACTTATCGGTTGTTGAAAGGCGAAAAAAAGATAAAAACTTCGGTAAAATGATAAAAAACTTCAAAAAAGACATTCACAAAAACAAGTACTAAGCAATTAATTTAGTTCAGCCTGTTTTAGTTTTTTCTCATAAAATCAAATGCCCCTTTTCGAAGTTGTATTCCATATTCCAGATAAGCTTTCATACATGCAAGAAAATTTGACCAGCCTTCGGTATTTCCAATGACCCATTGCAGGTTTTGCACATTGTATTCCTTTCCGCCTTCGGTTACTTTTACAAGCGTGCTTTTGTGGGGCAATGCTTCCAGATTGATGTTTACCTGGGTTCCTTCGTCCCAAACAAAAGAAACGGAACGATAGGTTTCAACTTTAATTTCTTTGACAGGGAAACTTTCCGGAAATTCCGGAAATTCCCAAATAAGTTCTTTGCCGGTTTCCATTCGTCCACTGCTTTTCGAAATAAAATATTTTGTCATTTTTTCCGGATTTACAATTCCTTCAAAAACTTCTTCTATCGGTTTTTGAATTTGAATCGTTGCTTTGGCTGTAAGTTTCATACGCTAATAATTTGATTTTTAAGGGTGGTATGGAACTCCCATGTTGCTGAAAATTATTATCATTCTCTTGGGCCTTGTGAAGCAACATGTTCGTTTCATAATGAATTTTTTTTATTAGGCAAATTTGATTGCCTACTATACAAAAGTACATAAAAGGCACAACTGTATATTTATTGATTAATGGAATTTTGTGGTTCTGTTGCATACAACACTTAAAAATTAATCGGACAGTATTGTAAATTTATTAAGAATATCAAAGCGATCCCTCATGGAAAGAAATTATTTCAACGCTTTCAAAAGCCTAAATTCCTAAATTGCAATTCATTGCCATCAACATCAATGCTTATTTTACTTTTAGGAAGGATTTTACCTGCTAAAATTTCTTTCGAAAGTTTATTCAAAAGCTCCTTTTGGATGAATCGCTTTATTGGCCGCGCCCCGTATTGAGGTTCGTAAGCAAGTTCTGAAATATGTTGCACTGCGGCATCGCTAATCTTTAAATCTATTCCTTTTTTCAAAAGCAATTGCTTTAAATAATTCAATTGAAGCTCAACAATTTGATTGACTTCAATCTTGTTCAATGGCGTAAAAAGCACGAATTCATCGATACGGTTTAAAAACTCCGGCTTTATCGATTGTTTTAGCAAAGCCATCAGTTCTTTTTTAGTTTCTTCAATCACATGCCAGCGATTTTGCGTTTTGATGTTTTCAAATTTTTCATGAATAATCTGAACACCCATATTTGAGGTCATGATGATGATTGTATTTCTGAAATCGGCAGTCCGGCCTTTATTGTCGGTTAACCTGCCCTCATCAAGCACCTGTAATAAAATATTGAAAGTATCGGGATGAGCCTTTTCAATTTCATCCAGAAGCACTACCGAATAGGGTTTTCTGCGCACAGCTTCTGTAAGTTGGCCACCTTCTTCGTAACCAATATAGCCCGGAGGCGCTCCAATTAAACGGCTAACGGCATGGCGCTCCTGGTATTCGCTCATATCGATTCGGGTAAGTGCATTTTCGTCGTTAAACAAATAATCGGCAAGGGTTTTTGCGAGCTCTGTTTTCCCAACGCCTGTTGTACCTAAAAATAAAAAGGTACCGATTGGCCGTCGACTATCCTGTAAATCGGCACGCGATCTACGAACAGCATCCGAAACAACTTCAATAGCTTCATCTTGTCCGATTACACGTTTATGCAATTCGTCTTCGAGTTGCAGCAATTTTTCGCGTTCACTGCTCAGCATTTTAGAAAGTGGAATACCTGTCCAGCGTGCCACAATTTCGGCAATATCTTCGCTGGTAACCTCTTCTTTGATAAGCGCATTCTCCTGATTTTCCTGAAGTTCGCATTGTAATTGATTCAATAAAGCATCATCCTCTTTAATTTTTCCATATCTTAATTCGGCCACTTTTCCGTAATCGCCTTCGCGTTCTGCTTTGTCCGCTTGTTGCCTATAGTCATCCATTCTTTGTTTTACAGATTGAATTTTATCTGCTAAATCCTTTTCAGTTTTCCATTTGGCAAATACACTTTCGCGGTTTTCTTTTAAATCGGCCAAGCTTTTTTTAATTTGGGCGATTTTGTCTTTGTCATTTTCGCGTTTAATGGCTTCCAGTTCAATCTCCGTTTGCATAATTTTTCTATCCAATACATCCAGTTCTTCAGGTTTTGAGTTTATTTCAAGTCTGAGTTTGGCGGCTGCTTCATCAATCAAATCGATAGCTTTATCAGGCAGATGACGATCGGTAATATAGCGTTGCGAAAGGGTAACGGCAGTAATTATGGCACTGTCCTGAATACGCACTTTATGATGACTTTCGTATTTATCTTTAATTCCCCTTAAAATGGAAATAGCACTTTCGGTAT
>JAZDJM010000222.1:0-7609 GCA_043804305.1 Bacteroidota bacterium | reverse complement strand
TTTAGCCGATTATCTAAATGAATTGTTGCGTCGAGCTCGTCGAGATGCTTTTCACATATGTCAGAATGTGTTCTCGACAAGCTCGAACTGACACTTTTTTTAGCCGATTATCTAAATGAATTGTTGCGTCGAGCTTGTCGAGATGCTTTTCACATATATCAGAATGTGTTCTCGACAAGCTCGAACTGACACTTTTTTTAGCCGATTATCTAAATGAATTGTTGCGTCGAGCTCGTCGAGATGCTTTTCACATATGTCAGAATGTGTTCTCGACAAGCTCGAACTGACAAGAAATTCAGGAAATAGTTAAAGCAATTGTCACATCGAGCTTGTCGAGATGCACTCTAAAACTTTTAAGAATAATTGATTAGATATAAATTGGAATAAAAAAACGAAGCCTCGACCCTTATTCTTTCAATTTTTCCAAATCCCGTCTGTCTTTTTTCGATGGCCTTCCGGTTCCCCGGTCGCGGATTTCGGTTTTCATTTCGTGGATAAACTGAATGCGTTCGTATTCTTCGGGAGAAGTTAAATCTTCATAATGCTGAACTGCAATACTTGCTGCAACTCGGTTTTTCAGAATCTGAGTTACTTTTATTTTTTTGTTGAGTTGTCCGACTTTAAACTCGATTATATCGCCAATTTTTAAGTCTCTGCTTGCTTTGGCGGCAATTCCATCCATTTTAATTTTCCCGCCTTTGCATGCATCGGTGGCCTGGCTGCGTGTTTTAAAAGCGCGTATGGCCCATAAATATTTATCGATTCGAATGCTTTCAGCCATTATTTATTGCGAAAAAATAAGCGGATGGGGCTGCCTTTATAATCGTATTCTTCGCGAATTTTATTTTCCAAAAATCGGGCATATGAATCTTTAACATCCTGCGGAAGATTGCAAAAGAAAGCAAAGGCAGGGTAGGCCAAAGGCAATTGGGTAATGTACTTGATTCTGATATAGCGTTCGCGCGAAGCAGTTGGCGGCGGAAATGCCTGAATAATAGGCAATAAATGCTCGTTTAATTTTGATGTACTTATTTTTCGTTTTCTATTTTGAAAAACCATATTGGCAGCTTCCAAAGCTTTATAGATGCGTTGTTTTTCGAGAACGGAAGTGAAGATAATGGGAACATCGGTAAATGGGGCAATCTTTTCTTCTATTTTTCGCTTAAATTCCAGATGCGTATTGGTCGATTTATCAATCAAATCCCATTTGTTAACCACAATAACAAGTCCTTTATTGTTTTTATTTATCAAACGCAGAATATTAATATCCTGCGATTCAATTCCTTCTTTGGCATCAAGCATCAGCAAGCATACATCGCTGTTTTCAATGGCTTTAATGGAGCGTAAAACGGAATAAAATTCAATATTTTCATGAACTTTTGCTTTTTTACGAATTCCGGCGGTATCGACCAGTTCAAAATCAAAACCAAACTGATGGTAAGGTGTATAAATGGTATCGCGGGTGGTTCCTGCAACATTGGTCACAATATTTCTTTCGTCGCCAAGTAAGGCATTGATAAAAGATGATTTTCCAACATTTGGACGGCCAACCACTGCAAATTTTGGCAAATCCGATTTTTCTTCTTCTTCCGGTGTTTCTTGAAACCCTGCAACGATGGCATCGAGTAAATCGCCTGTGCCACTGCCATTTATCGAAGAAATGGAATAAACTTCACCCAAACCCAAAGCATAAAATTCATTCGAATCGTTATAGCGTTTGGTATTATCTACTTTATTGGAAACCAGATAAACAGGTTTATCGGTTTTACGTAAAAGACTTGCCACGTCTTCATCCATAGGAGTGATGCCATCAATTACATCCACCAAAAAAGCGATGCTATCCGCTTCTTCAATGGCCAGTTTTACTTGTTTGCGTATTTCTTCTTCAAAAACATCATCAGAGCCAATTACATAACCGCCTGTGTCGATTACGGCAAATTCTTTTCCATTCCAATTGGAAACACCATAATGCCTGTCGCGGGTAACGCCGCTGGTTTCTTCCACAATGGCATCGCGCGATTCGGTGAGTCGATTAAAAAAAGTCGATTTTCCGACATTGGGCCTTCCTACTATGGCTAAGATGTTTTTCATAATTTTTTTTTAGGGGTGCAAAATTACTAAAAATCTGTTATTCAGCCCGTAATTTTTTTAATAGTCTGAAGATAATTTCATATTGCTGAATCGATTATCGGAGATTAATGTATTTTACTGATAGTCAAACGAATAAAATTTTAAACTTATTTTCTAGAATTAAGGAATGGACTTTAAAAAATATAAAACTAATATTCAGCACTTTGCGCTCCTTTGCGCTTTTCCTTGGCGCCTTTGCGGTTTAATCGTCTCTTCCTTCAATAAATTTTACACAATTTGAAGAACTATTGCCACCAATACACAAAAACGCCAAAAAGGCACGAATTGTTTTTTGTATGTGAAATCTATTGATGAATCAGAAAATGGCTAATTCTTCGCGTCGGGACAAATTTTATACAATTCCTTGATTTCGTCGATATTAAACTGTTTGGTTTGAGCACGCAGTTCTTTTGAAGTTTTTGTATAATACTTATGATTCTCTAAAAATTCAATCTGAATTTTCAACCATTCGTAGAGGCGGTAATTGTGCTTGCCCATTATTTTCCACTCATGCAAAAGTTTTGTGCTTCGTATAAAAAAAACATCCCGGCCTAAATAATCCAGATCGGCATCGCATAAAATTTGTTCCAAAATAGTTTCTGCACTCTCCAAAACATGTGTTTTTCGAATCATTTTCACAATAAGTTCAATTTCTTGTGCAGAATAATCAAAACGGGGCAATTCTTTTTGACAGATTAATTCTGATTCGTATTCATGATTCTCGTAATTGTTAAGCATTCCGCTATCGTGAAACAAAGCTGCAATCAAAACAAGCAAAGAGGAATGATTGTCGATATTTTCTTGAATCAAAATATCCTGAGCCGCATGATATACATGGAGTGTATGTTCCAAATTGTGATAAACTAATTTTGGGTTTAGCTCTGTGTGTAATCGGTTTATAATGTATTGCTTAGCGCGATAGAAATCCATAATGTTGAAATAGCGGACTAAATTACATATTTCTGCTCTTTAATTGAATCAATCAGGCATTTTTTAATTGGATAAATTGATATTTTTTCAATCATCCACAATAGAAAGATATTTTTCACGTAATTTGAAGGTATTATTATCTTTGAAGCAAATTTTTATCTTGAAAACATCGACAAAATATAGTACTATCTTACTTGGCCCGTTTTTAATAAGTTTATTCTCATGTAGAAAAGAAGATAATTTTATTGTTGATAGTCATTTTCGATTAAAATTTTCGAACGATACCATTACTTTCGATACTGTTTTTACAACAATGGGTTCGGTAACCCAACAATTAAAGGTTTACAATCGCGAGAAAAATCCGGTTCAAATTTCAAGAATTTTCTTAGCCGAATCGAATAGCAGTTCTTATCAAATAAATGTGGATGGGCGCAGTGGGAAATCCTTTACCAATATTGCCCTGAATGGAGGCGACAGCCTGTATATTTTTATCAGAATAACCATTGACCCCACAAAGCAAAATAATCCTTTAATTGTTCGCGATTCTATCATTTTTGAAATAAATGGAAACAGGCAGGATGTGGATTTATATGCCTGGGGGCAGGATGCTCATTTTATTATGCCTAATTTAACGATTCAGGGCTTACCGCCTTTAAATATAATAGCCAAAGAGGGTGAAACACTCAGGTTTACAAAAGACAAGCCTTATGTTATTGTGGGATATGCCGTTGTTGATTCGATGGCCAATTTAATTATTGATGCCGGTGCTAAAATCCATTTTTACAATCGCTCCGGTTTATGGATTTATAAGGGAGGAAATATTCAAGTAAACGGCAGTTTGGAAGAACCCGTAATTTTTCAGGGAACCCGTTTGGATGCCGATTATAAAGATTTACCGGCTCAATGGGATAGAATCTGGATAAATGAAAGTGCACATAATTCGAGTTTCAATTATGCAATTATCAAAAACGGAACCATTGGCATTCAAGCAGAAACGCTTGAAGAAAGTATGGGAAATACCTTATTTCTGAAGAATACGAGAATACAAAATATGTCCGGTTGGGGACTATTTACCCGTTTTTATCAAATAGAGGCCGATAATCTGTTGGTTGCAAACGCAGGCAGTAGTGTGTTAAACCTGACAAGCGGCGGCCGCTATCGATTCAGAAATTCCACTTTTGGAAATTATTGGTCGTATGGTGTTCGAAAAGATCCCTTGCTCCATTTGAGCAATTATTATGTTATGCCAAGTGCTCAAGGCGATATTGTTTATACCGGCACACTCGAGGATGCCTATTTTGGGGATTGTATTTTCTATGGAAATCTGGAAGAAGAAATTCTTATCAATCCTTTATCCGGAACTGAAAATCAGTTTAACTATTTATTTGACTATTGCCTGATAAAAAGCAAAAAGGCAGGCGAGTTGAATACAAACGCCTCAATCTTTAATCAGGAACCTTTATTTTCAAATCCATACAGTTTAGATTATCAGCTAGATACGCTATCACCTGCAATTAATAAAGGTATTTTCATGGGAAATCCCTATGATTTAAACGGTCGATTGCGCGATGAAATACCGGATTTGGGTGCTTTTGAATACTATATACGTAAAACTAAAACCAACAGAAAATGACAGGAACCTTTGTGAATTTTGGAGCCGTAATTCTTGGCAGCACCATCGGTTTAATTATTCATCGTAATTTACCCAAGCGATATGTGCAATTGGTGTTTCAGATTATGGGCTTATTTACTTTGGTGCTTGGGTTTAAGATGGCCTTTGAAGGAAAGCAACTATTGATAATTATTTTCAGTTTAATTCTGGGCGGTTTATTAGGCGAAGTATTGAAAATTGAAGATTATGTAAATTCATTAGGCGATCGCATTAAGAAATTTACCAAAAGTAAAGACGATACTTTTAGCGAAGGATTAATCACCGCATTTCTAATGTTTTGTGTGGGCTCCATGACCATTTTGGGAGCCATTGAAGAAGGAATGGGAGGCAAACCCGAATTATTGCTGATTAAATCGCTAATGGACGGTATCTCATCAATCGCCTTAACAGTTGCCTTCGGAATAGGTGTTCTGTTTTCAGCCATTCCCTTACTTCTGTTTCAAGGTGGCTTAACTTTATTGGCAAGTTTAGCCGGCGAATTTATAAACGCAAGCATTATTACAGAAGTTACAGCAACCGGTGGAGTAATATTGATTGGTTTGGGGATTAACATACTGGAAATTAAAAAGATAAAAGTAGTGAATCTTTTGCCTGCTATGCTAATCGTTCCATTATTGATGGAGTTTTTTGTTCTTTAAGAGATTTTTTGTCGGGCTAAAACCGGGTTAAAATATTTTTAATTCCCCATGCTAATGCACAAGGCAAATAATCATCTTAAAAATTTATTTCTATTTTCCTTTTATATATTATTTGTTTGGTGAATTTTTACTTTCAGTTAGGGCTAAGGCCGTTGTGTATTTGTGCATTGGTGGCAAGAAAAATACGCCACAATTCGTCAGCTGACGAACCAACACACTAAATTGCACCAAAATTTATTATTTCAAAACTAAATCCTAAAAAGCTATCCCTACTGAAAAAGAATCTTAGACCATTTCTAAGATTAATGAACAGCCTGATAAACTTTAAGTAATTTCACAAGTAAATCTTCCAAATAGTCCAGTTTCAGCATATTGGCACCGTCAGAAAGCGCTTTGGCGGGATTTGGATGAGTTTCAATAAAAACACCATCCACACCGGCTGCAATACCTGCTTTTGCAATGGTTTCAATCATTTCGGGCTGTCCACCTGTTACGCCCTCACTTTGATTTGGTTGCTGCAAAGAATGTGTAATATCTAAAATTACCGGTACATTATTCTTTTGCATGACAGGAATTCCGCGGAAATCAACAACTAAATCCTGATAGCCAAGCATAGTGCCACGCTCGGTTAGCATAATATTCTGATTTCCTGTTTCTCTAATTTTGTCAACTGCGTAGCGCATCGATTGGGCAGATAAAAACTGGCCTTTTTTTATATTAACCGTTTTCCCTGTATTTCCTGCTGCAAGTAATAAATCGGTTTGACGCGATAAAAAAGCAGGAATTTGCAGTACATCCACATAATTGGCTGCCAGAACAGCTTCTTCGGCAGTATGAATATCAGTCACTACCGGAACTTTTAATTGTTCGCGAACCTGATTGAGCAGCTCCAGCGCTTTCATGTCGCCAATTCCTGTAAAAGAATCCAAACGCGAGCGATTGGCCTTGCGATAAGACGCTTTAAAAATAAACGGAATTTCTAGTTTATCCGTTATTTGTTTAATTATTGTCGCAATTTCCATGGGCATGCTTTCATTCTCCACCACACAGGGGCCGGCCAAAAGAAAGAAACTTTTAGGATTTGGCTTAAAATTAGGTATATTCATGATTTGCATCGTCCTATTAAATCTATAATTTAATTGTCAAAAAATCAGCTAAACATCGCTAATGATTGTTCAAAAGCAAATTAATTTCAGATTTAGCGTTTCGAACTAAATCCTGTTTCTCGTCATCGTTTAAAAAAGCCGAATTAAAAGCATTTAAAGTCAATTGTGCTAAATCATTTTTTGTAAAATTATACAATCCGGAAGCGAGGATATATTCTTTTGTTAATGTAGTTCCTGAAATTAGGTAAGAGTCAGTATTTAATGTCACCAAAATATCTTGCTTGAAATAATCCAGAATCGGATGCTTTTTTAAATCGCTAACTGCTTTGGTCTGAATGTTTGATGATAAACAAACCTCGAGAGGAATTTGATTGTCGCGAACAAAATTTAATAATTCTGCATCCTGAAATAAGTGCGTTCCATGTCCGATTCTATTCGCATTTAAGCCATGAATGGCATCGTGGATGGAATGTGCACCGTCGGCTTCTCCGGCATGCACCGTCCGGGCAAGATTATGCTTTAATGCGTAATCGAAAGCATTTTTATGATTAAGGGCAGGCCTGCCAAATTCTTCGCCAGCTAAATCGAAGGCTACCACGCCTTTATGTTTATATTTTACAGCTAAAACTGCCAGATCTAAATTTTGAATCGGTGTATTTTGACGCAAACCGCAAATGATAATTCCGCATTTAATATTAAACACTTTTTCGGCTTGTAGTTTTCCTCTTAAAACAGCTTCAACGGCAGCATCAGGATCAAGGCCGTTTTTGGTATGCAATAATGGAGAATAACGGATTTCGAGATATTTAACATTTTCTTTGCTAACATCTTCAAGCAATTCGTAAGTAACACGTTCTAAGGCTTCTGCACTTTGCAGAACGGATAGACTTATCTCGAAAGGAATAAAATATTCTTTTAGACTTTGGCAATTTTCATCATTGATTAGCAAACTTTCTAAATCACTTCTGTTGAAAGAAGGCAGCTTGACTTTCTGCTTTTGTGCAAGTTCAATAATACTATCCACTCTTAATGAGCCATCCAAATGGTTATGTAATTCTGCTTTAGGAAGTTGAGTTATAAAATTCAGCATAATATAAGATAATGTGGAAACTGAATGCAAAGGTATTTAATTT
>JAZDJM010000221.1:0-3668 GCA_043804305.1 Bacteroidota bacterium | reverse complement strand
TACCGCTATCAGTTGAATAATTCAGGTTTTCAGCCATCCATACCTGGCTGCCAATTACAGTAATGCGATAGGTATTGCCATCGCGTTGATCATAGAATTGGCAAGGGTTCTTTTCAGAATTTTGTGCTATAGCAATTGATTGTAATGCAAATAAGATTAAAAGTAAATGGCTCATATTTTCCATACTAAAATAGTTGTATATAACGAATACCAAATTACAATTTTTGAAATATTTTACAAAGGAAAATTCAAGTAAAACCCTTACCACAACTTAAAACAGTGATTTGAGCAATAACAAGTATATGTAATTTATGTAAAGTAATTAAAGTTTGTCCACCTTTCTTTTCAGCCAATCCACATCATGCTTTAAACTTGCCACGATAGACAATAATTTATCCTGTGGAAGGCTTGGCTCGGGAATTTCTGAATTGATATAATGCACAAATGCCCAAATTTCCTTGACTTCACTAATTTCCAGGTCATAAGGATTATATAATGGATTTAATGAAATCAACCTGATTTTTCCTTCGGCTTCAATGTGATTTTGCAGTATTTTAAAAACAATTCCTTCATTCAGTGTTAATACAATATAAGCTTTGCCGTCTTTTATCAAAGACCAGTCTAGCAGGAACTCGCCTGTTACTAATGCCCTGTCAGGAATAGGCAACATAGAATCACCACTGATCTGAAAAGTGCGGTATTTTTTCTCTCTTGATAAAAATGGCAGTTGAAAAACCGGTAATTCACTTATGTACTCCGGATCGGCAAAACCGCTTGTATAACCAGCCTTTGCTTTTTCCTCAACCAGTTCAATGTTTTCGTTATTTCTGGAATCGACTGTGGATGCAAGGACTCGCAATCTGCTACCTTTAACATACACATCATAGCCATTCTCAAGTTCCGAAAGCTGGCTTTGTGACAATTTTTGCAAATCAATTTTCACAAGTGTATCAATAGAAATATTGAAATAATCAGAAAATATAATCAACGCTTTTATGGTTGGTTGAGCAACCTGGTTTTCATAACCACTTAAGGTTGAACGTTTCATTTGCAGTGCAAAGGCTACATCATCCTGTGTGCGGCCTTTACGCTTCCTGAGTAATTTGACGTTGGTTGCGAAGTTCATAGTATGTATTTTTTTGAAAATATAATTCAGTAGTCAGAATTCAGAATAATTGCAGAACAGAATTATGTACTTTTTGCTACATAATCAAAACTTCAAACATTTCAGCAGACTCTCTTTCCATAACATATTTTTTTTGTTAAACATTCTGCATTCTGACTCCTAAATTCTTTCTCCAATTTTTTTATTTCATCAAAAATGATTATATTATAATCTGTAATTTGATTACATTATAATCAAAATTAAAACAAAGAATCAAAAAATCAAAATTTTAAGATGTTTTTTACGACGGAGAGATGAGAATAATTGACAGAAGCATCGTTCATTTAGACCTTGACACTTTTTTTGTGTCGGTAGAAAGGCTTCAAAACAGGTTTCTTACAGGCAAACCGGTGATTATTGGCGGAATGTCTGACAGGGGCGTGGTAGCCAGTTGCAGTTATGAAGCCAGGCAATTCGGTGTGAATTCTGCCATGCCTACCAAGATGGCTCGTATTCTTTGTCCTGACGCCATTTTTATCCGTGGAGACATGGAATTATACAGCTATTATTCAAATATTGTAACCGATGTCATTGCAGAACGTGCGCCAGTATACGAAAAAGCTTCCGTTGACGAACATTATATTGACATCACGGGCATGGACCGTTTCTTCGGCTGTCTTAAGTGGACAAAAGAATTGCGCCAAGCCATCATCAAAGAAACCGGCTTGCCTATTTCTTTCGGATTGTCGGTAAACAAAACCGTTTCAAAAATTGCCACAGGTGAATCAAAACCTAATGGCGAACTCGAAGTGCCCAAAGAATGGGTAAAACCGTTTCTATATCCTTTGTCTATCAAAAAAATTCCAATGCTTGGCCCAAAAACTTATCAATTACTCAGGTCTATGGGTATTTGCACGATTCAAACGCTTAGCATGATGCCTGTAGAAATGGTAGAACAGGTGTTAGGGAAAAACGGAATCGAAATATGGAAAAAAGCCAACGGAATTGATGCTTCTCCTGTAAAACCTTACTCGGAACAAAAATCAATAGGCACGGAACGTACATTTGACGAAGACACCATTGACATTGAGAAATTGAACCGTATTTTAATCAGCATGGTAGAAAAAATAGCATTTGAACTGCGCAAAAAGCAAAAGCTTACTTCCTGCATCACGATAAAAATAAGGTATTCAAATTTTGATACCCATACCCTGCAAAAAAGGATACCATATACATCGTTTGACCACACACTGATAGAAACCAGCAAAGAATTATTCAAAAGGTTATATACGAGACGTATGCTCATCAGGCTGATTGGCGTCAGATTTAGTCATCTGGTTAACGGTGTTCAGCAACTTAACCTGTTTGAAGACACGCCGGAAATGATACGCTTATACCTGGCTCTCGACAGGCTGAAAAAACGCTACGGAAGCAAGATTGTAAGAAGGGCGGTTGGGGTTAATTGAAAAATTTTAAATCATGAATTTTGAATTAAAAAATGAATGTGAAAAACAATGCATTAAAGACTCTAAAATGTATTCAAAGCCCTGTAAGGGCGAAATATTGGTAGCCACAGGCAACGCCTGTGGTAGAGAGGCAAGCAGTTTTTTAAGGTGCACGTGATACAGCAGATTTGAAACAAGAATCTTGCTGCACAGCAAAATGGCTATTGGTAAAATATCAGATAAACAAAACATCTATAAACGTTCTTTCAAAAATCTGCCAACGCCAAAAAATGGCTAAAAATTAATTGATACCCGTAGCACCGCTAAAGGCAGTTCCACGAGGTAAATACAATAACCAATTTTATCACACAAAAAACAATATGTTATGAAACTAAGAACACATCCATTTATTTTCATTATTGAAAGCGATAGGAATTATCGCAATACTCTGGAGAAACATCTGTTATCAGGCAATTACTGGTACTTCAAATCATTTAACTCTACTGCCGAATGCATGTACAAACTATCGCAAAAGCCTGATGTGATTATTGCCGGTTACCCTTTGCCGGAGAAAAATGACAAAGAAGTATTTAAAAAAGTCAGGGAATCAAATCCTGAAATCCAGCTAATCCTGCTGACAGAAAATGAAGATTCTGCCACTGTACTTGACCTGATGGAATACAGACCTTTTGATTTCCTCAAAAAAAATGACAAAGCACTTCAGATACTGAACATGCTGCTGAATAATATAACCATAATAAACAGGCTGAAAAGACTGAGAAAAAGAGAAATCGGGCTGGCAGAACTTCAATGTGCATAGCAAAACTAATGCAATAAAACCAATCAATCTCAAAATAAATTGGTCATTCAGGAAAATATCTGAAAGCTTGTTCATTATTGAGTTCAAAACCAAATAAATAATCAAATAAAACTTTGTACCTGAACACTCATTCATATTACAGCTTGCGGTACGGAACGCTTTCGGTTGAAAGACTGGTAGTGCTGGCCAAAGAAAATAATATTCAAAGCTTTGCACTCACTGATATTAACAACTCTTCAGGGATCATGGATTTTGTTAAAATCTGCAGTCAGCAAAACATCAGACCCATTGCCGGAAT
>JAZDJM010000220.1:0-4791 GCA_043804305.1 Bacteroidota bacterium | reverse complement strand
TACTAATTTTTCTTTTTTATGAATGTAATCGAGTGCGCTTAATGCTGCAATTGTTCCATCGGAAACCGCAGTAGTAATTTGTCTGAATCTTTTAGCCAAAGAATCGCCGGCCGCAAAAACACCTTCTATATTTGTTTGCATGGCAGAATCGACCAAAATTTCTTTCCATTCATTTAGTTTTACAGCCGTATTATGCAGTATTTCAGTTTGTGCTTCATAACCAATAAAAACAAATGCTCCGTCAATCTTTCTATTCTCTTTTTTTCCGCTTGGAATATGTTCGATTTCAACTTCCTGCAATCCGCCATCGCCCATAAATTCCGTAATTTTTGACTCCATGATAAAGTCAATTTTGGCATTGGCTTTTGCCTCATCGATGGCATGCTGAAATCCCTGAAAATGATCGAATTGATGAACAATCGTTACTTTGGAGGCATATTTGGTTAAAGAAACAGCTTCTTCCAATGCAGAATTTCCGCCGCCAACAACGATAATTTCCTTTCCTGTAAAGAAATCGCCATCGCAGGTAGCGCAATATGAAATTCCCATTCCTTTAAATTGCTTTTCGCCTTTTACGCCTAACATTCTTGAGCGGCCACCGGTGGCCAATATTATTGCATCAGAAGTAAATATTTCCTTGGTGCTTAATTGAACGGATTTTTTTCCAGAATCTAATATCAAATCTTCTACTTTAACATTCGATTTGATAGTACAACCAAAACTTTCTGCCTGCTTTTTCATGGTAGTGGCAAGCATAAAACCGCTGGTACTTTCAATTCCGGGATAATTTGCAATTTCGTGAGTCAGAATGGTTTGTCCACCTATCATCCCACTATCAATTATTAAAACTTTTGCTTTGGCTCTTGCCAGATACATTCCGGCAGTTAGTCCGGCCGGACCTCCACCAAGCACAATAACATCGTAATTTGTATTTTCCATTTTATCAGATAAACAAAAGCATCCCTGTTTAAAAATAGAGATGCTTTTTTTGTTTTTAAATTAAATTATGCAGCAAATTCTTTGTCAAGTATAGCTTTTACCATATCCATATTCTGAATGCTGGTAGTCGCTTTCACAACTTTTCCGTCTCTGTAATACACAATAAAAGGAAGTCCCATAAAAGATCTGCACTCTGGTAAATTTCTGATAATTGCCGTTTCAGGACTATCAAAAAGCATATCACGGAATTCAACATGATCATAATTTCCTGATTCCTCTAGAGTTTTCATTACTTCATAAACCGGAATACACATTGGGCCCATGCGGCCTGCAATAACCATTACATTTTTCTTTTGGTTAACAACTTCTGTAAGTTCTTGAGCTGTAGCAAAGTGCTTTAAATTTGTTGGTAATACCATTTTTATAAATTTTAATTTTTAAGATTTCTTTTTCTAGCTCTTATCAGAAATTATGCCAAATAGTGATACTTAAGCGATTTACTAATTTCTGATTTTAAAATAATAATTCTTGGACAAATTGTCAGTTTTTCGTCACTATATAAAAATTAAGTTGAATATCTTTGCAAAAAAACTTCATGGAAATACACGAAAACTTTTTTGGAACCACAAAGCATGGAGAAACTGTTTTTCAATATTTTTTGGAGAACGATTTTAAAACGCGTATCGGTATCTTGAACTTTGGATGTATCATTCAGTCGATTGAAACTTTAGATAAATACGGGCAGATGGGCGATATTGTTTTGGGCTTTGATACTTTGGAAGAATATGAAAATGATACACACTACATTGGAGCTATAGTTGGGCGCGTAGCCAATCGAATTGGTAATGCAAAATATAAGGATGAAGATGAAATTGTAGAGTTGGATCAGAACGAGGGCAAAAATCATTTGCACGGTGGCCGCAAAGGTTTAAACAAAAAAGTTTGGGGAGCTAAACCATTTAAAAAAAACGATTCAGTTGGAATTGATTTCAGCTTTCTATCTCCAGACGGAGAAAATGGCTATCCGGGCAATGTAGATTTAAAAGTAAGATACCTTTTAAACAATAAGAATCAGCTTATGATTTATTTTTCTGCCAAAACCGATAAACGAACCCCTATAAATCTCTGTTCTCATGCATATTACAATTTATCAGCACTTAAAAGCAAAACTATCTTAAGCCATTATGTCATGATTAATGCCTTAAAATATCTTGAAACCAATGCTGAGCTCATTCCAACGGGAACAATAAATTATGTGCTTGGAACTCCATTAAATTTTTCACGCGGAAAAGTAATTGGTGAAGAAATAAAAAAAACCAAAAATGGATACGACCACTCCTATATCATTAATAAAGAAGCCAATAAATTTGGAATTACGACCAAAGTTGTTGACCCGGAAAGTGGTAGAATAATCGAGATTGTGACTGATCAACCCAATTTGCAATTCTATACTTCAAACTATTTTGATGGGAATCAGCTTGGTAAAAAAGGACATTTCTATGTTAAACATGCTGCATTTTGCTTAGAAACACAAGGATTTCCTGATGCGCCTAATCATCCGAATTTTCCTTCAGTATTCATTAATCCCAACGAAAAGTATAGCAGTCACACTCAAATTACCTTTGAGGTAAAACACGATTAAGCTTCTGCTTTTCTTTTTTTATTGTCGGCATTTAAGCGAACAATGGCAAAAACCATAACAGCTGCACTAAGCCATTGCACCAGGCTCAAAATATGATTATTGAAAATAAAGTCGAAAAAAATGGCCGATATCGGAAAAAATAATTCAGAAACAGTGGATATAATCGCTTTTACGTGTTTTAACCCGTAATAATACAGCAATATAGCTCCAGAACCGGTGGTTAAAGAAATAATTGCAATTATCCACCAATTTAATACGGTAATATTTTGAAAATCGGAAATGGTTCCATTGCCCAGAACAAAAATCAGCATAATGATGGTTGTCAGGCCATACCGAAAAAAAGTGGCTGAAAGGAAATCCAGTTTTTGCAACAATCTTTTGCTGAAAACCGTTGAGCTACCAAACGAAAATGCTGCTAAAATACTATACATAGCAGCCAATAATGTATTTTGATCTTCATGCAGTTTTGGCAAGGAAAATCCAAAAGTCAGAAAATAACCGGCCAAAATAGCCAATCCGGCATAAAGCAGGAAATTTTTTCCTAATCTTTCCTTTAAAAATGTAGCAGCCAAAAGAATAGCAAAAATAGGTTGGAGTTTTTGCAGTAAAACTACAATGCTAAGCGACTGAAAATTAACCAAAAACAAAGCTTTTACAATTGAAACCGTTCCTAAAGCACCACCAAAAACAGCAACACCAAACAGAGCAATGGTTTCAATTCTGCTTAAATCTTTTAATAATTTATAGCGATTAAAAAGAAAAATATTCATTAATACAAAAGGAAACAGATGCAAGACAAACACTACAAAACTGATATTTAAATTTCCGAGTCTTGGGGTTAAAACTACTCCGTCGAATCCCCAAAGAATGGCAGCAATGCTTATCAGAATTGCACCTAAAACTATTTTCCCGTTTTTTTCCATTATCCAAATTTAAAATTGTAAAGATCTAAAAAAATAGTTTTCCTGACAGCTATTTTTAAGTATTGGCTAATTATCGAGTTCTATTTTTTCTACTTTTGATAAAAAATCGCATGAACTTCATTAAAACTCCAAGATTAGTAGTTGATTTAATTAGGGTTGAAGAAAACATAAAGCAAATGGCCGAAAAAGTAATTTCCGCCGGTTTGATTTTCCGTCCGCATTTTAAAACGCATCAATCGCATTTTATTGCAAAAATTTTCAAGAAATACGGTGTTGATAAATGTACAGTTTCGTCTATGGGTATGGCCAATTATTTTGCGGCCGACGGCTGGAATGACATTAGCGTTGCATTTCCGGCCAATGTAAATGAATACGAAGAAATAAACACTTTAGCAAAGCAGATAAAATTGCAAATTCTGGTAGATTCAATTGAAAAAATCGAATTACTCAAAAAAAAGATTGATTCGTCATTAGGTATTTATATTGAAGTAGATACGGGTTATTTTCGTTCAGGATTGATGTTTAATCAAATCAATGAAATTGAAGCGTTAATCGATGCTATTTTAGAAGTGCCTCAGTTTTCATTTCTTGGATTTTTGAGCCATACCGGAAATACTTATTCCCAGACTTCATCAGCAGCTATTATTTCGTTGTTTGAAGAATCGAAAAAAAAGTTGATTGATTTAAAAAAGCATTTTAGTAATGAATTTCCTGAAATAATACTGTCGATGGGCGATACTCCGGCAGCTTCACTAGCTTCTGACTTTTCCGGAATAGACGAATTAAGACCCGGAAATTTTGTTTTTTTCGATGTAAGCCAATATATATTGGGAAGCTGCAATTTAAATTCAATTGCTGTAGCCGTTTATTGCCCTGTGGTTGCAAAATATCCGGAAAGAAATCAAGTAGTGATTTACGGTGGCGGGGTTCATCTTTCTAAAGAGAAAACAAAAATGAATGGTGCGGAAATTTTTGGATTTGTAGCAATTCCCAATCAAAATGACTTTGGAAATACCATTGAAAACTGTTACGTAATCAGTTTATCTCAGGAACACGGAATTATTCAATTGCCTGATAATTACAATTTGGAAAGAATTAAGTTAGGCGATAGTTTATGTATTTTGCCCATTCACTCCTGCATGACCGTAGATTTAAACAGTGAGTTATACAGTATTGATGGCCAGATAATTAAGAAATACCGCACTTACTAGAAGACAGAACTATTTCTTAATCAGCAAAGCGGCCATTTTATTAGCCAGTTCATTCCAGTTTATTGGTTTTGTTATA
>JAZDJM010000219.1:0-3317 GCA_043804305.1 Bacteroidota bacterium | reverse complement strand
AAAGAATTTCAGTCCTTCGGCCGTCAGCATCCAATTTTCTTTTAATTGCACCCGGAATTTCATCATCAAAACTAGGCCACCCACAATGAGCATCAAATTTATCTTCTGATTTATAAAGTGCAGATCCGCATCTTTTACAAGCATAAATTCCATCTTCAGTATGGTTGTAATAGGCTCCTGTAAATGCTTGTTCTGTTCCTTTATGGATTATAACTCGCTCTTCTTCGGCGCTTAATGTTTTGTATTTTGGTTTTTCCTGACTATTTAAGGCCATAATTATTAGTATTAATAATATGCTAATTAGAATTATTCTTAGTTTCATCCACAAAGAAACTCAAAAAAGAGTAAGTCATTTTGATTGATATTAAAATTTGGTGTTAATTTTTTTTAAAAATTTGAATTGAATTCAAAAAATGTGTATTATTGTGATATCAAATTCATATCATATTAATTTATAAAATTGTCATATTATGAAAGAAGAAATTAAGTTTGGTGCGTCATCAGGATATTTAATGTTGATGATTACATTGCTGTTAATCATTGTTCCAATTCCAGTGATTATCGTCGCAAAAATGGTGATAATGTTGGTTTTTATTTTAATTGGAATTTTTCTGGCAACAGGTTTTTTTATTGTAAATCCAAACGAATCGATGGTTTTAGTATTATTTGGTTCGTATAAAGGAACTGTTTTAGACAATGGTTTTTTCTGGGCAAATCCCTTTTTTACAAAGAAAAAAATATCCTTAAGGGCAAGAAATTTTGACAGCTCGCCTATTAAAGTTAACGATCACGTGGGGAATCCAATTATGATTGGTATTGTATTGGTCTGGAGGGTTAACAATACGTTTAAAGCTGCTTTTGATGTCGATGATTACATTCATTTTGTTGATATTCAGTCGGAAGCTGCAATCCGGCAATTGGCCGGTAAATATCCCTATGATAATTTTGACGATGATGGTGCTGATATTACCTTACGTTCTGGTGGTGAAGTTGTGAATCATAAATTGGAATCAGAATTAAAAGAACGCTTGGAGATTGCAGGCATTGAAGTAATGGAAGCCCGGATTTCTTACCTTGCCTATGCTCAGGAAATTGCTCAGGCAATGCTTAAGCGACAACAGGCAACGGCAATCGTAGCTGCTCGCTTTAAAATTGTAGAAGGTGCCGTAAGTATGGTAAAAATGGCTCTTGAGCAGCTAAAAGAAGAAAAGATAATTGAAATGGATGATGAACGAAAGGCTGCAATGGTTAGCAATTTAATGGTTGTCTTGGTGAGCGATAAAGATGCATCACCAATTGTTAATACAGGAACCTTGCATCATTAAAATTTAAAAAAATTAGAATTATGCCTGACGGGACTAAAAATCTGCCAAAGAAAAAAGCATTTGCATTAAGACTAAATCCAAAAGTTATGGAAGCTTTTGAGAAATGGGCAGAAGATGAATTTAGAAGTGTTAATGGGCAAATTGAGTGGGTGCTTTCAGAAGCATTGAAAAAAGCCGGGAGAAATCCGAAGTAAATCAAAAACCCATTCGAATAAACGGATGGGTTTTTAGTTTAGATAGTAATCACTTCAAATTATTGAATAATAATTCGTTGTGTCTGCTGTAGATTATCACCTTTAATTTGAACCAGATAGATTCCTTTTTTTAAGTTCGCCATATTTATATTTACCTGACTGGATGAAGTAAGCTTTTCTGTATAAACAATCTGTCCCAAAATATTGCTTACCCGAAGCGTGAAGTTTTTCCCAATGGCTGTTTCCTCAAATTTTAGGGTAAAATATCCGTTCGAAGGATTTGGGAATAGGTGGTAAAACAGCGTGGGGGATTTTTCAATTTCATCAACACCAACTGCAGTTCCTGATAAATAGGTTGCTCCGGTATTTAATGGATCTAACCAGGGTTTAAGTTGAGTATTTAAAGTTGTTCCGTTTAAATCCCAGTGAAAATTAAATTTTCCATAATAATCTGGAGCAGTTAAGGCAGAGCATGAGGCCCAACCGCCAGTGAGTGTACCAATTAATAATCCGTCCTGCGAATAAATGGGCGATCCAGAAGAGCCTCCTTCGGTTACTCCATGCCCGCTAACTGTTGCACTCCAAACTACTTCCCATGATCCATTCGTAAAACCGGTTAACCCTCCACTTGAATAAGTTGCAGATTTAAGACTTGTGGTATACGTTGAAATCTTTTTAATATCCCCTTCAGGATGATGGATACTTGTTCCCGTTGTGCTGATATCACCTCTTCTGTCCCAACCCATGAAATAGGCATTAAAATCAGTGGGAATACTTTGGTTTAAAAGCACCAAATAAAAATCAGAGCCCAAAATGCCCGCATTTGAGCTGGCAGCAATTTTTGTACAACCGCTTATTGATTGTGGAACAGGTTCTGTAGTTGGGGTTGTGCAATTTGTTGATTGATAATTAAAATAAAATATCCATTGGTTTAAGTTTTCGGTAGTAGCATCACTTCCACAATGATCTGCCGTTAATATGTATGGTTTAAGATCATTATTTGTATTATTAACCACACTTCCGGTGCACCAATAAGAAAAAGATCCTTCTTTAACTAAAATTCTTACCACTGAATTCTTTTGTTTTCCATAATTGATTCCTTCAGGACAATTTACATTCACCTCGCATGAGCCTGAACCTCTGAATCCATTGGTGTCCTTTAAATCACTTACTCCTCTATAGGCATGTAAAACTTCGTCAATTGTAAATTGTCCCTGACCTGCAACTGCCATCGGTTCGAAATACTCGATAATTAATTTGTCTCCAAAAATTAATTCAGTCGCAAATAATCCTGAATGTGAATTATTAAAATCGGTAAAGGCGCCAATAACTTGCCTTTTATCAGCAGAATAAACAAAAAGTTTTGCCCCTTCTGGAAGGTGGAAATTGGAGAAATACAAGCCAAGGGCAAGTGCATTTTCTGAGCTGATTGTAGCTTTCCAAACCAGATTGCCTTTTAAATCCTTGTATCTCTTGCCAAAATCAGGATCTGATAATTTTCTGTTAAATGGAAGAATTTTTCCAAACTCGTACGCTGTGCATTGTTTGGAAACGATTTCACTCTTAGTGGGGACGAATGGAACATAAGGTGAATAGATTATCTCATCTTCCGAAGGCATATCCAAATCGAATGAGGCCGGTTTGCCACCTTGACTAATTTGCGCTTGTATCTGAAAACTATATAGAACTAAAACAAAAAGCAAAAGGCTTGTTTTAAGGTAGTTATAATCAAATTTTAAAGTAAAATTAGTAGAGTTCATTCTTGTTCTTTTTAGCAAAATTAATTATTTTGGCGATT
>JAZDJM010000218.1:0-3212 GCA_043804305.1 Bacteroidota bacterium | reverse complement strand
AAAACTATGCTATAAAGTAATAGCTCAAATCTTTTAATAGATTAAAAAATTTAGATTAATAACTCCCTTACAGACGCACATTGATTAATGCAAATAATACAAATAATTTTTTAAAATTGTTATAATTCTTAATAAATGTTAAATATTAACATTTACGATTTGACAAAAAGTTCATATTAAAGTAACGAATTCGTTAAAAATTTAGTTGATTTATATAAATTGTCTAAGATTTCTAACTTATTTATTATGAATCCTGTCGTACTCTTTTATTTTAGCGATTACCGGTTCCTGGGCATTATCATACATTTCTCGAATAAACGGGTCATTAAAACACATGGTACGGTTTTCAAAGGTCATATTTTTAATCCGGTCGAACAACATCTCTTTGGCAGTTTTGATGTCTTTCCCATAAATATGGTACGAATCGGCCTGCCAGTTTAACCGGCCCAACTTCACAGTTTTTCCTGTTTTTTCTGAGACCCCGGCTGCAATAACTTCTTTGCTGAACTGGATAAATCCGAACATATTCATAAAACTGGCGCCCCAGGCATCGTTACTTCTGAAACGGATGTTACAATTTAACCAGTAAATTCCCTCATCGTCTTCCAAAATCCTGTACCACAACGACTGCAGGCATGGTGGATCGTAACACCGATTATCAAGGTTTGGCATCCATGTTATCATTTGTGCTTGCCTGGTAAAGGGTTGTTCCGATAATTTGTCGATGACAGCGGATATCTGGTCAATTTTAAATCCTCCTGATTCAATTTGTTTACCATCGTGTTTTTCTTTCCAGATGCCATAATTTTTTAACCTTCCATGGTATGTATATTCCCAACGGGTATCATCTTTATCGTTCATATTTTTGACCCAATGGTCCTTATAGCCCTTTAATTCCAATACATATTCTTTTAAATCGTCAATCCCACCCGGGAAAGCCATATGTATCATTGGATCCGACTCTGGTTCTTCTATGGTCAAATTCATGGTACAATCGAGGCTCATTGGATCACCTGGTTTATCATACTGAGTTTTAAAACGGGTCCCATTGTTATAAAGCGCTGTTAAGGCTGCCTCATAAGTTTCGGCCAGCGACCTTCCTGAAATAGTAATTACCGGGATATTCTTCATAAATTCTTTTCTATAAATTATTTCTAAAATTAGTTATTCAACCCGAAAAACAATTCAATGGTATGTGATATGAAGAAAGTATTTATTAATGATTGTAAACAACCTTGGTTTTTATAAAATCAAATTTCTAAATTTGAAGATAATTAACTAACAAATTATGAAACGATTTCTCTTTTTATTGGCGGTAATATTCTTCCCCTATACTCTATTTTCACAAAACGAAAAAATTAACGTGGTAGTTATTGGTGCCCACCCTGATGATTGTGATATTGATGCCGGAGGTACAGCAATAAAATTTGCCCGGATGGGGCATCATGTGCTTTTTGTTTCACTGACAAACGGCGACGCAGGCCATTTTGAAAAAGGCGGGGGCGCCCTGGCAAAAATACGAAGGGCCGAAGCCGGGGAAGCCGGAAGGCGGTTTGGTGTAACTTATAAAGTGTTGGATAACCATGATGGTGAATTGATGCCGGCGCTTAATATCAGGCTTGATGTTATCAGGCTCATCAGAAGCTGGAATGCTGATATAGTTATCGGGCCACGTCCAAACGATTATCACCCCGACCACCGGAATACGGCCATTTTATTACAAGATGCCGCATACATGGTTATTGTACCTAATGTTGCACCTGATACGCCGCCACTAAAAAGAAATCCTTTATTCCTTTTCACACAGGATAATTTTAAAAAACCACAGCCATTTGAACCTGACATCACGGTAGATATTTCCGATGTATTTGAAAAAAAAATATATGCAATGGCGGCTCACGAATCTCAATTTTTTGAATGGCTGCCCTGGACTTCCGGGACTTTAAATCAGGTTCCTGCCGATGAAAAAGGCCGGCTCGTATGGCTGGCTAAAACCAGAGGGTCTGAAATCTCAGAAAAAATGAAGGAATCACTGGTAAAATGGTATGGGCCGGATAAGGCAAAAAAGGCAAGATATGCCGAATCGTTTGAGATTTGCGAATACGGGAAAAAACCTACCGATAATGAAATCAGGAAATTATTCCCAATGTTAGATCATTAAATATAAACCTGATATTTGCTTATTATTCATAACTGCATCTGCCCCGGCCGATCTCAATTATCAGGTTAGTTAACGATTGATTTCACAATTAATAACCGGATTAACTTCATAACCCATACAACATATCTTACTTCCAATAATACTTATTTTTTGATATTTCATTTTTTCAAAAAAAAATTTGAAAATGGTGTAACGGAATATTGATTTTGGAGTCTCCTTAATTAAGTGAAAACAAAAATCGAATTTTTAAATTATCTGGTTATCAGAAATTATTTTGACAAAACAGAAATTTAAAATTTGCAAAACAGAAACCGGAAACAAAAAATTATTTATGAAAGCTGCGTCCTTTCTTTGTGCGTTGTTAACTGCAACCACTCTTTATTCCCAGGAAATAGTAAAGAAAAATTATCCTGCCAAACCAGTTAATGCGCTTGATATCAGCATTGATGGGAAATTTGATGAAACTGCCTGGCAAACTGCCAACTGGGAAGATCATTTTACTCAACATGAGCCTACTGAAGGAGATCCGCCGTATCAGCAAACTGAATTTGCCATATTATATGATAATAATAATATATATGTGGCAATAAAATCACTTGATTCAAGTCCTGATAGTGTTTCAATGCGAATGACCCGCCGTGATGTAACAGATGGTGATTTAGTGGGGATATTATTTGATACATACCATGATAAGCGTACCTCATTTGCCTTTGTTGTTTCGGCGGCAGGTGTTAAATCTGATTTTGTTCAGAGTAACGATGGCGAGAATGAAGACAACACATGGGATCCGATATGGTACGTAAAAACTTCAAGAGCTGATTATGGATGGAATGCTGAAATGAGGATTCCTCTGACCCAACTCCGTTTTGAAAAAGGTGATGAACAGTTATGGGGATTGCAGGTACTTCGGTTTGTTTTCAGAAAAGAAGAGCTTTCAGCATGGCAACCCATGCAGCGCGAAAAAAGCGGTTTTGTTTCACAATTCGGAACTATGAACGGGATTAAAAATATTGAACCAAAAAACAACCTTGATATCATGCCTTATGTGGTA
>JAZDJM010000217.1:0-2212 GCA_043804305.1 Bacteroidota bacterium | reverse complement strand
AAAAGAATTCAAATGCACGGGAAAATGATGTGGCGAGCTTCAGATACTTCGGAGTTGTATTTTGATGATTGTCAGGTTCCTGAATCAAATCTATTAGGCGAAATTGGACAAGGCTCAAAAATTATGTTATCTACATTGGATAATGGCCGATTATCAATTGCAGCAATGGGTTTAGGATTAGCTCAAGGTGCTTTCGAAGAAGCACTAAGGTATTCAAATGAGCGCAAACAATTCGGAAAACCAATCAGTAAATTTCAAATTACAGCTTTTAAGTTAGCCGATATGGCTACCAAAATTGAGTTGGCCCGCAACCTTTTATATAAGGCATGTTGGTTGAAAGACACCGGAAAACCGTTTGCAAAAGAAGCTGCCATGTCAAAATTATATTGCTCAGAAATTGCCCGCGAAGTGGCCGATGAAGCTGTTCAAATTCATGGTGGTTATGGATTAATGAAAGATTATCCGGTTGAACGTTTTTATCGGGATCAACGCCTGCTTCAGATTGGAGAAGGTACAAGTGAAATACAACGATTGGTAATTTCCAGACATATTGGATGTTAGTTTTGTATATTTCCTCTGAAAAACAAATTTGATTAAATTGGACAGAGGGAACCTACATGAAGTTCTTCATTGAGTTCTTGTGTAATAACTGAATTTCATGTAGGTTTGAAATGAATTTGTCATTTGAAAATTAAAATCATGAACAAAGTAGTAAAAAACGCAAAAGAAGCTATAGCAGGAATGCAAAATGGTCAAACGTTTATGTTGGGTGGATTTGGCCTGAGCGGAATTCCGGAAAACACGATTAATGCATTGGTCGAAAGTGGATTGACTGATTTAACCTGCATCTCAAACAATGCAGGAGTCGATGATTTTGGATTAGGCTTGCTTTTGAAAAAACATCAAATTAAGAAAATGATTTCTTCCTATGTTGGAGAAAATAAAGAATTTGAAAGGCAATTATTAGAAGGCGAACTGGAGGTTGAATTGATTCCACAGGGAACTTTGGCAGAAAGAATTCGTGCGGGCGGTGCCGGAATCCCTGCGTTTTTTGTTCCTGCCGGATATGGAACCGAAGTAGCGGAAGGCAAAGAAGTTCGCGAATTTGACGGGAAAATGCATTTGCTGGAGCATTGGCTTAAAGCAGATTATGCAATTGTAAAAGCCTGGAAAGGTGATACTATGGGTAATCTCATTTATCGTCACACAGCAAATAATTTCAATCAGGCAATGGCAATGGCCGGAAAAATAACAATTGCTGAGGTTGAAGAATTGGTTCCAGCCGGCGAACTCGATCCGAATCAGATTCACACACCGGGTATTTTTGTACAAAGAATCTTTAAAGGGGTGAATTATGAAAAACGAATTGAGTTTGAAACAACCAGATAATTAATTTGTGCATAACACTTTGTGCCTTAGTGCCTTCGTGGTGAAATAAAATATTACCACTAAGACACAGAGACACAGAGGAATTACTAAAAATAGCAGAAATGAGTTTAGATAAAAATGGAATAGCAAAACGAATAGCTCAGGAATTAAAAGACGGCTATTACGTAAATTTAGGAATAGGAATACCTACTTTGGTAGCAAATTTTGTGCCTGAAGGAATGGAAGTAATCCTTCAGTCCGAAAACGGACTACTTGGTATTGGGCCGTTTCCGGAGAAAGGAAAGGCTGATGCTGATTTAATAAATGCTGGAAAACAAACAGTTACAACCATTCCGGGCTCATCCTTTTTTGATTCTTCACTAAGTTTTGCCATGATTAGAGGTGGGCATGTTGATTTAACAGTTCTCGGTGCATTTGAAGTCTCCGAAAACGGTGATATTTCTTCGTGGAAAATACCCGGTAAAATGGTTAAAGGAATGGGTGGAGCTATGGATTTGGTTGCAGCAGCAAAAAACATTATCGTTGCTACCACACACACTGATCGTGATGGAAATCCAAAACTTTTAAAAGAGTGTTCACTTCCCTTAACCGGTGTAAATTGTGTTACAAAAATTGTAAGCGATTTGGCAGTTATTGAGGTGACAAAACAAGGCTTTAAACTTATAGAGCGGGCACCGGGAGTTGAAATTCAAGAAATTATTGATAAGACAGGCGCTCCATTAATTGTTGAAGGTAGTATTCCGGAAATGAAATTGTAAATATCATCCATTAGAAAAGGAATACGAGGCGATTTATAAATTTCTATTATTTGATTTTAAATTTA
>JAZDJM010000216.1:0-3433 GCA_043804305.1 Bacteroidota bacterium | reverse complement strand
GCCCACTTCGATGAAATACGGAATTACATCGTATATCGATGTGACGATAAGGAGTTGGCTACAGATATCACACAAGAATGTTATATGAAATTGTGGGAGAAACGAAATAATATCATTTTGAGTCAGGTAAAAGGACTATTGTATAAAATGGCTTCCGATTTGTTTATTAACTCGTATCATCAGAAAAAAAGAGCTCAAAATATTTTTAATACCATTAAGTTTGATCATGAAGATTATTCGCCTGAGGAAATTTTTGTATTTGAACAGTTGAAAAATAAGTACGAAATATTAATTGAAAAAATGCCTGAAAATCAGCGTATCGTTTTCCTGATGAGCCGGATTGATGGGTTTCAGTATAAGGAAATTGCCGAAAGACTTGGGCTGGGCGTAAAAGCCGTGGAAAAAAGAATGGGATTAGCATTAAATTATTTGCGACAAGCTTTAATTGATAAATAAATGGAACTTCACAACAACATACAAGAGATTAGCATGGAAACAAATTATTTGTTTTCAGGAGCTAAAATAGAATGGAGCAGTACAAAGGAATTTATCTTTAGCAGTAAATTCGAATCCATTCTTGACCAGACTGAAGTAAAAACGATCTCACTTCGGCAGATTATCGTCAAGCTAAGTCTTGCGGCCTCTGTGATAATATTACTTGGTCTTGCAACTTTTGCGATGATGTATACTAAAACGGTTTACAGTCCAGCAGGAACCCATTTAAGCATGCTACTTCCAGATAACTCATCAGCTGAACTGAACGCAGAAACAAGCTTGAGTTATTATCCCTACCGATGGTTTTTTCAAAGAACAGTTCAACTGGAAGGTGAAGCTTTCTTTTCCGTTCAAAAAGGAAAAAAATTTACAGTTAAATCTGAAATGGGCGAAACTTCGGTTTTAGGAACTTCCTTTAATATTTTAGCCCGCAACCAAACCTATCGGGTTATCTGCATGACAGGAAAAGTGATTGTGATATCAAATCAGGACGAATCGGTCATTCTGCATCCGAATCAAATAGCCATTCTGGAATCGGGAAACATTTTAAAAGAAGAAAATCTTGAGGCAGCGGAGCATATGATATCCTGGCGTAAGAATATGTTTCTCTTTAATTCTGTACCTTTTTCGGAGGTTTTAAGAGAAATTGAAAGACAATATGGTATTTCAATTGCTACTGAAGAAAATTTAGGAGGACAGCTTTCGGTTAGTTTCCAAAAAAATATGGATGTTGAAAAAACCCTTTCCATGGTTTGTAAACCTCTGGGATATCGTTTTATAAAAAAAACGGAAAATAATTACTTGATAAGCGGGAAATAGCAATGACGAAGAAATGTATTCTTTTTTTTCTGTTTTTCATATTCTTCCTTCAGAATTTTCATGCCCAGACACAGAAAATAAAAATTGAGGCCAACGGAATTGCTCTTAATCAGGTGTTTTTCGAATTGCGCGATAAATATGGTATTCAGTTTACGTTTAACGACAAAGCACTTTCGGATTTTAAAATTACAAGCAAGCGTGAATTTGAAACAAAAGAAGAAGCCGTTTCGTTTCTGCTGGAAGGCTTGCCCTTTCAATTTGAAATAAATAATGAGGTTTTTGTAATTTTCGCCAAACAAGCTGAAAAATTACTTGATTCAAAAAAATATTTAAAAGTAAGCGGACAGGTTGTTGAATCAGGAAGCTTTGAACCCTTGCCTTTTTCATACATATTTATCAATGGACGTCAGGTACTATCCGATCAAAATGGAAATTTTAATTTTCTGGCTTTCTCAGATGATTATATTGATTTGCAAATATCGCATTTGGGCTATTTTACTTTTGATACGATTATAATGCAAAGCTTGAATAAGCGGTTTGTACTTATCCCTGCAGTTCAAGAGCTGTTTGAGGTAAAAGTAGATGGATTTACTTTCGAAAAAACCTTGATGATTGGCAATGCACCCGGATTAATGTCAATAAATCAAACCATTGCACCCTATTTGCCCGGACATGGTGATAATGCCATTTTCAATGTGTTACGCCTCCTTCCAGGTATACTTGCTGCAGGGGAACAAACAGCCGATTTGCAGATATGGGGAAGTTATGCGAGCCAGACAAAAGTGGAGTTTGACGGATTTACACTTTTTGGATTAAAAAACCACAACGACAATATCGGTGTTGTTAATCCGCTCATGGTTAAAAACATAAGGGTATTAAAAGGCGGATATGAATCAATTTACGACAATCGTGTTGGCGGAATAGTTCAGATTATCGGGAAAAACGGTAATCAAATAAAACCTTCGGCAACCGTAAATATCAATAATTCAACGCTTAACCTGTTAGGGGAAATTCCTTTTGGCAAAAGTTCTTCATTAATAGGTTCGTGGAGGCAAACTTATTATGAATTGTATAATGCCTATGATTTGAATATTTCGCCAAGTCAGCCAATGATAAGTACTTCCGGGTCACATAGCGGAAGTAACGGAAACTCAGGCATGTTCGATGTGCTTGTTGTCCCGGACTACAAATTCAGTGATGCCAATCTGAAATATACTTTCAATGGTGCAAATGGCGAATCAATTGCGGCTGGAATATATTTTGGCGGTGACCGCTACTCCTATAGTGTTGACGGAAATTATAACAGTCATCAGGTGAAAAATAATCTGGAGGAAAAAAACAAGCAGTCCGGTTCATCCTTAATTATTACAAGACCATGGGGATTTGCACATAACAGTCAGCTAAAACTGAACTTTTCAAAATTAATAAGTTCTTCGACCGAATCAAATTCAACAAATATGCAAGATACTCATCCAATGGGTGGACATTCGATGAAAGTAATGAAAAACGAAAACGAAGTTATCGAATATGCAGCAGAGCTTACTGATAATTTTTCCTTTTTGCCGGGTACTGATTTTAAAGCCGGGATAGGTTGGCAAAAAAATCAAATAGTATTTAATCAATCCTTAAACGAAAGCAATCAATTCGACTTAAACAGTGTATCTGATAAAGGCTATGCTTTTGTTCAGAATACTTTTCTTATCGGTAAAAAATTACAATTAATTCCCGGTCTAAGGCTGGTCTATGAAAATCTTGCAGGTGGCTTCTATGTAGAACCCCGCTTTTCAGCATCGCTAAAGCTTTCTGAACCTGTAAAATTTAATGCTTCATGGGGTAAATACCATCAGTTCATCTCGAAAATATCCTTTGTAGATGAGAACCTGAACTATTCGTGGTATTGGGTAAACAGCGATGGAAAGAACTATCCGGTGCTTGATGCCACCCATTGGGTTGGTGGTATTTCGTATGCTAAGAACAATTTTTTGGTCAATATTGAAGGTTTTTATAAATCCATTGCCGGAATAAGCAGGTATTTTAGCGGAACCACCGAAATTGATAAAGGATTTTATGACGGTAATGGCAGAAGTTATGGTATAGATATTTATCTGAAAAAAGATTT
>JAZDJM010000215.1:0-3264 GCA_043804305.1 Bacteroidota bacterium | reverse complement strand
ATAGTTTATGCTTGTCTTTGATTTTTATTAATATTAAAGCCCTAACGGGCTAAAATACAAATATTAAAACAAAAATAGTTTTTTCCCTTTTAACAATCTCTCGCAATCTTAGTGGCAGAAAAATAAATGCCAATTTTTTTTTGATATACACGTAGGTTACCTGAATTTGTTACTCTTCATACCGATGTGATAGATGAAATAGCTCAACCTCGATAAATCGAGTTTAGTCTAAACAGCTATGCTATCGGTAGTATACCTAAGATATGTTGGATTTTATAATTCATTTTGGTATTATTTGCATGTTTTGCAAAACCCTGAATAAAAATCGTATATAATTTCGACACACCAAAATGGGTTACGCATTGTCGAAGTCAGGAAATAACGAATTAGCCATGAGAGGAAAATTCTTTTGAAAGTTTAAATTGGAGTTCTTTCGTAATAAAAATGCGCTACTTATTTTCAGATACTCAGTTTTTGTTTGAGCAGGAGCAGTCCGGAGCGGCTTATTTTTAGTTCTTCTTTATTGTTTAATATTGCCCGGTAGGTTTCTTTGCCTAGCTGTTCAATTCTTGAAATGAAATTGATATTCAACAAATAGGATCGGTGAACGCGTACAAAATCATTTTTCGCTAAAGTATCTTCAAAAGACTGCAAACTGGCCAGTTTCAGATACTTCTTGTCCTTGGTATGTATGCAGATATAATCATCCTGAGCTTCAATAAAATAAACTTCATCGGTGGTAATAATAAAAATATCGACTCCCTCTTTCACTACTATCCGTTGATTATGCTCCAGGTTTGAAAAAGCTTTTTTTACCGTTGGCAAGGTATTTCCGCTCCGGTCTAAGCTATTTACACTCAGGCTCAACGATTTATCCACTGCCTGTTTAAATCTTTCGAAAGAATAAGGCTTCAAGAGATAATCCAGAGCCTCCAGTTCAAAGGCGTGAATTGCATATTCCTGATAGGCCGTGGTAAAGATAATTTTTGGTGGATCCTCAATCAATTCAAGCATTTCGAGCCCGCTGAGCTTTGGCATTTCAATATCCAGAAAGATCAAATCAGGTTTTTCCGATTGAATGGCTTTTAATGCGGAAAATCCGTCGCCATAAATTCCACCTAATGTAAGTTGCGGAATTTCAGCTATCCATTTCTCCAGCAATTTCTGGGCTGGTATTTCATCTTCGATGATAAAAACTTTAATCTTTTCCATTTTACTAATGCTGTGGAATTTGCAGGATTACTTTAAATAAACTTCCGCTATCTTCAATTTTAATAACAGCCGAACCATTATAAATCATTTCCAGACGTTTGCGCACATTGTCTAATCCGTTTCCGGAACCTTTTCGCACGATGACGCTTTTATCAAAATCATTCATTAGCTCCAAAACCAAATAATCGGACTGCTGATTGGCTGTTATTTTAATTTCAACATCATCGAGCCTGGAGCCTATTCCATATTTAATCGCATTTTCCACAAGTGGCTGCAATAACATGGCCGGCAATTTTAAGTGTAAAGCAGACTCACGGATGTCTTTGATGTAATTCAATCGACTACCGAAACGTATCCTTTCGATGGCAATGTAGCGATCCAGGTTTTTTATTTCATCCTCCAGGCTTAAGCGGTCTTGTTTGTCTTTTTCGATGGAGAATCTTAAAAAATCGGACAATTGAACAAGCATAAAACTGGCTTTTTCAGTATCCGTCTGAATTAATGCATTTAAACTGTTTAGGCTGTTAAACAAAAAATGAGGATTGAGTTTTGACCGCAGCAAATCTATCTCTGCATTTTGCAGGTTTGCAAGCAGTTGGCTTTCTCTTTCTGTTCGCTGCTGCTGCTTTTGATGGTTATCGTGAAGGTAGAAAACCACCACCATTACCAGATAAAGCAAAAAACCAATCATATATCGCCATTCGATGATTCTCCAGATCAGTTGAATATATTCGGTTGATGCACTGAAAATAGTGCTCAACAGATAGGTACTGCTAAAAACCCAGATACTGACCAATACAAATGAATAGGCCAGATGTTCAACAAACAATGAACTGAATTGCTTTTTTTCAAGGCTTGTAAACCGGATAAAGTACCAGGAACCAAAACCCAGCAGAAAAAAAACGACTCCAAAAACTAGATTATCGATAAATGCATGATACCAGTCGATGGCAAATAACTGAATAAAGGCCAGGGTTTGTATGCCGAAAAGCAAAACCCAGGCCAATAGATAAAATCCAAATATCGGTTTACTGCTAAATAGCGGATGCTTCATCTTTATGTTTTGAACTATCGATTTAAGTCAAACCTAACTAAAATTCTGTTATCGGGCAAGAACTCAATTAAAAAATGATAGACATTCAATTGCGAATTAAATCTAATTTGTTTTTCAGCGGAAAATTAGTAAGATTTAACATCGCCTCCACCAAATATCGCAAATCCTTTGATATAAAGAACTGGGCCCGAATCCTGATTAAGGGTTTTGACCGGGTTATCCATTCTTTTATCAGAAAAACCGCCAAAAATAGATACAACATCTACTTTTACTATCCAGTCGGAAGGAACAATGATTTCTGCTCCGCCAAACATCAGGAATACATCCAGATAATTCTTGCCGGGAGCCAGTTTGGCATTACGCATATGAAAATTTGAACCTCCAAATATGGCCGTTATTTTCCCGCCTCTAAAATGATTTGAGGTAACAATTCGATCTCCGCCTCCGAAAATGGACACATTTTCCAAATAGTCATCGCTTAAACGGCCTTCATTTAGTTCAGTATCGCTTTCACTATCGTCGGGATACCCCTTAAATTTATTTTCCCAAAAACTACGGCTAAACTTACCTTCGCGCGGATTAAGAATTAGGAAAATACCAACAGCTACAATGGCCAACGGCCAGATAAATCTTCCGGCACTCACGGATAGAGCAAAGATATCAGGTATCCAAAACACCACTCCCACGGTAATAAGAATAAAACCGGCCGTGCGATTATGCGAAAATACCAGATTTAAAACACCGATTGCGATGAGCAAGGTTTTCCAGCTGAAAATATAATAGTCTAATTTTGGAGGAAGAAGGTTGAAGTTATTGAACAAAAATAACAAACCTGTAATTAAAATGACAAGGCCAACAACGAAACGGCCATTGTACTTTCTGTCTTGATCGCTAAAATTCATGATAATTGTTTTTTATAATTTTTGGCTAAACTATGGCGAAAAGCACTTTTTGTCAATGCATTTTAGGCGAATGACAGACTTTACTCGGTGAATGAC
>JAZDJM010000214.1:0-5164 GCA_043804305.1 Bacteroidota bacterium | reverse complement strand
TCCTTTCTTCTACAATTTGCTCTAAGTTTTCGCGGTAATTATGAAGTTCTTTTTCTGTTTTCTTTCGTTCGCCGATGTCTTCTTTAATGGCCACATAATTTGTTATTTCTCCGAAATTGTTTTTCAGCGGAAAAATGGATGCGGATTCAATATACAATTCACCATTCTTTTTTTTGTTCAAAAATTCACCCGTCCATACTTTACCTGAAATAATTGTATCCCATAGTATTTTATACTCTTCTTTTGATTTATCGCCGGATTTTAGAATCTTAGGATTTTTTCCAATAACTTCTGCACTAGTGTAGCCGGTAATTTCTGTGAATTTTGGATTGGCATATTCTATCTTGCCTTGCGTATCTGTAATAACAATTACTGATGTGCTTTGGTGAACTGCAAGCGACATTCTACGAATTTCTTCTTCGGCCTTTTTTCTTTGAGTAATATCTCTTGCAATGCCTAGTACACCTATAATATTCCTATTGTTATCAAACATAGGTGTTTTTGTTGTTTCAAACCATCCTTCATATGAACCATCAGCAAATATCAGGTATTCTTCATTGGAAGTGGGTTTTTGTGCCTCGGCTGCAATTAAGTCGTTTTTTCTAAAGAAATCTGCCAGTTTTTTGTCAACAAAATCGTAATCTGTTTTGCCTATAATTTCGCTTTCTTTAGCACCAAATAAACGTTCAAATTCTTTATTGCATTTTAAATAAAGGCCATTGATATCTTTAAGCCATATTAAATCGGGAATAGTTTGAATCAGAGTCTCAATTAATTCCGATTTTGATTCCAATTCTTTTGCTGAATCTTTACGAGAGGTGATATCGCTTTGAAATCCATGCCATAAAATACTTCCATCTTCCATTTTTTGAGGAGTAGAATGACTTTCTACCCAAATAGTTTTTCCCGAAGGTAGAACAACTCTGTTTTCAACATTCCATTGCGAAAGGTTTTCGGCTGATTCCTGTATTGATTTTAAAACCCACTCCACATCATCAGGATGCACGCGTTGTACAATTGCAGTTGCATCGTTTTTAATTTCTTCGGGTGTTACAGCATAAAGGTCTTTAATTCCATCGCTGGCAAAAGGAACACTTACTTGTCCATCGGGTTTTAACTTATATTGAAAAATAGCTCCCGGGATATTGGCGGCTATCTTTGTAAAAAGATCGAGGAGTGTTTTCTTTTCTGTTTCGGCAAGTTTGCGTACAGCAATTTCATTCTCAAGCTCAATATTTCGTTCAATTAATTTTTTATTTTGAGATCTTGATTTTACATAATCGATTAAATATTTAGTTATCCATTCTAATGGTCTGAAAATAACAGAAGTCCACCACGGGGATAATACAGTAATATTTAGCAGTGAAGTTTGTTCTCCAAATCCAGTTAATGGGGTGTAAACCTGACCTTTAAGCTCGTATTTTCCCGGCGGCAAGGAAGTAAATTTGATTTTAGGCGATTTTTTTAGTGCAGTCCAGTTTTCATCAAATCCAACAAGTTTAAACCGTAAACTTACAAGTTCTTCAGAAACAAACCATGAGCTGTGTACAGATGTTTCCATTGACCATTTTCCGGGTTTTAGGCTGTAGTTTACCTTAGCTTCAAATTTTGGTGTCGAATTTTCCCATTTAACAGTGTCGAGGAATAAATCAGGAATTTTTGAGAATTCACTAAATCCGGATAAGTTTAATACAAATAAGCCTGCATTTAGTCCGCAATAAATTCGTTCGGCCGATTCAACATATAAAGATCTGGTATTTGTAAACTGCCAACCTCCTTTGCCTAATAAGGGATTAATTCTTTTGATGATTTTATTTTCGTCTAAATCAATAGATAAAAGTCCGTCATTAGAACCAATAATAATATGAGTTGTGTCTAACCACTTTGCACTCCAACCTCCTACAGGATATTCACTTAAAACTAATCTATCTTCCAGATTTTTATTTAGATGTACAATTCTTTCGTCTTGAATAACAATTACATCCCCGTTCATATTAGGAACTGCAGCATAGGTATTCCCGATTGCGTACAAAGAATCGCCTGTTATTTGGGTCACTCCGTCTTTTGTTTTATGCCAGAGGCCTTTTCCTAATGTTGCAATCCAAAGGTTTGAATTTTCATCCATTTCGATGGAATATACATAACCAAGGTTTACGTTCTCATTTCCAAAGATTTCTTCAACTTTGGTTCCGCTAATTTTTGAAAGTCCGGATAGTGTTCCAACATAGATTTCTGAACCGACCGGAAGTAAGCATCGTGAAGGACTTTTTAATACCTGATCTGCTTTTCCAAACTGCTCAAATTTATTTTCTTTAAAAAAGAATAATCCTTCCTGAGTTGCCAGCCAAATTTTTTCAGGGTCGGTAGGATCTGCACAACTATCCCAAACGGTCATTTCAGGGAGTGAAGACATCAACTCATATTCTGAAGGAGTTGATAATTCTTTTTTGGAAATTAATGAGCAATAGGTTTCTCCGCCTATTCTTAATTTATTGTCGATAGTTTTTCTAATTGAATAAACTGCTCCTTGTGCTCCTGTGTTTATTTTTGTAAAAACATTTCGTAAACAGCTTATTTTCTTAAGGCCGCTACTATTTGAACCAACCCATATATTATTAACTTTATCTACAAATAAATCGTTAACATTACTACCTATCTGATATTTTGTAGAATATTGAATCCCGTCAGAATCTTCTTTATAAAGCAAAACATTACTACCTACACCTAGCCACCATTCATTTTGAGTAATTGCAATTGCACTTACTTTTTGCGTTTTTCCGAGAGGTTGGATGTGGTTTAATAGATTTCCGTCCTTATCCAATACATATAATCCATGGTCGGTTCCAACGAGGATACGCTTACGGCTTGCTTTGGAAATGCATAAAGAAACTGCTTCTTTTGGAATACTGTTTTGTTTCATTAATTTCCATTGCTTCCCATCGCATATAATCAAGCCTACAGTTGAAACGGCAATAATCAAATTTTCTTCGAGAATGATAATATCCCTCACAAACCCAACATTGGCAATAAGGCTAACATTGGCTTTCTTTTCAAACGGATCATAATCCAGTTTTAACAATCCATTAGCAGAGCCAAGCCAGACCGTTTTACTGTCAAATGCAATGCTTTCAACCAACCCGTGAGTCCATTCCTGATCGAACAAAATATTTGTAGCATCACCATTGGTATGCAGCGTTTCAAGTCCTTGATCTGTACCAATCCATACAATATCCTTATTTACGCTAACAGTTCTGAGTCCTTGACAAATTAATCCATTTTGATTATCAAAGATGCTAATAAGACTGCCATCATATCTTGACAAACCTGCCGGACTGGCCAGCCAAATTCTGTTTTCCTTGTCTTGTGCAATGGCATGAACCTGATCGCTTGGCAAACCCTGATTACTAGCAACTGTTATTAGTTTTAAATTCATAGATAAAAGACGTTCATTAGGATAAATCTAGTTTATATTGGTTTCACAGATACGCATTTATTCTAAATGTTTTATGTATTTATAGAAGAAGCAAATAAAAATCATGAATATGATTAGTTTGATCTTTTTTATAATTACACTAGTTTTGGTTTAATTTATTTCTCAAATCATCGATTTCTTTTTTCAGCTCAGCCATCCTGATTTCACGGCCAACAAACATATTATTCATTCTTGTAAGAAGTTCATTTTTTGATTCTATTTCAGCAGTTCTTTCTTTGATAAGTTTCTCAAGATTGCCTTGATGCTTCTGTAGTTCGTGTTCAATTTCTTTTCTTTTGGTAATTTCAATAAAAGTGACAATAATCTGGTCAAGAACATTATGGTCGTCAAATGTTGGAAATGCATTTGCCAGAGCCCATATTCTGTCGTTGTTTTTGGGTCTGTTTACACCAACAACATAATTATGAAGTGCCTGAGAATTATTTTTCACTTTCATAACCGGATAATCAGTTAGTAACATTGGGCTTTCATCTTCATTAAAAAAATGCCATTGTGGATCCATAGCCGTTTTCCCTGTAAGTTCGTCATAATTAAGTGCTAATATCTCCATTGCCATCTCATTGGCCATAACAATTTTAGTGTCTTTATCGTGTACAATTACGCCTGCAGGAAGATTATCAATAAGTTCTCTCAGGTTTTTCTCACTTTCGGCCAATGCTATTTCAGTTAATTTTCTTTCCTTAATTTCGAGATGTAAAACTTCGAGCTGATTGTGGATTTTTTTATACAGACTTGCGTTTTCTAAAGCCAAGGCCATTTGATTGGTAAGTGTTTCAGCTAATTTTAAGCTGCTTTCGGTTGGTTTAAAGTCGGAATAGGAAAAAACACACAAAACACCGGTAGATTCTCCTTTAGAAATAATCGGAAAAGCGGCATGAAAGCGAAGGTCTTCATTGCGTAATGCCTCCCGGGAAGAATAGGAAAGTACTTCTTCGCGGTTATTTAAAATTAATGGTTTTTTATCCAAAGCACAATTACCACACAGACATTCACCTATTTTAATTTCATTAAACTCCAAGTCGTATTTTGTTGATTCTGAAGTATTTCTTTCAACGATCAATTTCAACAACCTATTTTCATCGATATTGCAGACTGTTCCGCCTTCCAGTCCGGTAATATTTAATGCCTCGTCCAATGCCAAGGTCATAAGTTTTTTAATATCCATTTCACCAGTGCTTTCTGAGATAACTTTATTAATTGTTTTTAATTCAAAATTTGATTGTTTAAGCTCTTGCTGTATTACCTTTAACTCACTGATATCGCGCAAACTTGAGCGACTTAACGTTATTTTACCTGAACTGTCGCGAATGGCAGTAGCGTTTAAAATAACATCAATTTTGTCGCCATTTTTTTTCTTTAATAGCAGTTCGGCATTTTTAACTTCACCGGTAGTTTTAAATTGTTTAAATGCAGATTTTACATTGGATATACATTCCGGATGATATATTTCGAAAATGGATTGACCAATAATTTCATCTTTTGAATAATTAATTTTTATTGTTAAGGTTTGATTGCATTCTTTAATCAGCCCGGTTTCGGCATCAACTGAAACAAACATATCCGGTGAGTTTTCATACAGATCGGTATAATGTGCTTCTGATTCTTTAAGCGCAGTTTCAGTATTTTTTCGGTCTGTAATATCCTGGCAGGCAATAAAAATAGAGCTATTTG
>JAZDJM010000213.1:0-2340 GCA_043804305.1 Bacteroidota bacterium | reverse complement strand
CCAAATCTGCTTCGGCCTGATTGAATAAACTGGATTTTAACAAACATTCCGCTCTATAAAAGCGTGCATTAACAATAAAGGCTCCATTGGGAAACTGCTGCAAATAATCTGAAAATCCATTGATGGCTGACTGACAATTTCCTTTCATATAAACATTTTCTGCAGCCCGAAACACTATTGTATCCTGGCCTGAACTCGTAATTTGTGCTTGGGGCAAATCTTTTATATAGGCTAAAAACTCATTGGCTGCATTCGATTCTACATAAATATTCTTTATGATAACCAATGCTTCTTTCGACTCTTTTGCTGACGGATAACTGCTCACCAATTTCTTCAAATGAGCCAGCGCTTCATTTGTATTATCCAAATTATAATAGGCCAAACCCGTTTTTAAAAGCGCATTTTTATAAAACGGACTGTTTGGAAATTTGATCATTAACGATTTATATGCCAGAATAGCATCATTTTCATTACCCGAAACCATATAAGTTGCTCCCAATTCTGCATAAGCATCATCACTTAAATCGTAATCCTTTCCAGAATTTACAAAGCTTTTGAGAATTCGTATCTTTTCTCCAAAATTTCCACTTCCGCCATACGCCTGAGCTTTTTGATACATAGCATAGGGTAAATAATTCGGGCTCAAGCTTTCTGCCTTCCCATAATTGCTTATTGCCTCACTAAATTCCTTTTGAATATAATAGATATCTGCAATTCGAAGATATGCATCAATCAGGTGCGCATCGCTTCCTGATGATTTTTGGATATATTGTAAAAAGAGAGATTTAGATTTCTGATACTCATTTGATTGAAAATAAGCATAAGCAAGATTATAATCAATAAGGGGATACTCATTGATTTGACGCGACATCGTATTGCCCCTTAATTCTTCTAATGTGGAGCTGGCCATTTTGTAATTCTGAACCTGATAAAAGGTTTCTGCCAGCCAAAACTGAGCTTTAGCATGGGTAAGCTTATCAAAGTTATACGCTATGGATTTCTTTAATAAATCCATTGCCTCCCTATAATTTCGGTCTCTGAAAAGCTCAACTGCCCGATTAAAAGTAATTTTTTGATATGCAGCCAACAATTGCTGGTTTTTATTCGGAATTCGTTCTATTTCTTCAAGAGCGCCTTTGTAATTTTTTGCCGACATAAACAGATTTACCAAATATTCATTGGCTTCCGAAATTCGGTCTGAATTTGGGAAATTAGTCATAAACTCAAGTAAAGCTTTAATAGCCTTATTGTATGGATCATTGCTGAGCTCGTAGGATACTTTGGCGAAATTGAACAAGGCATCTTCCTTCAACTCGCTGTCGAAGTTGAGTTCGTAGGCGCGATAAAAAGCCTCTCCGGCAAATTGTTTCATCCCCATTTTTAAATAACAGGCTCCAACATTATATAAGGCATTCTGACTTAGGACATTATTTTGTATTTTAACTTTTTCGAAATATTTTATAGCTTGCTGGTATTCATTGCTTTTCATGTAGGCAAACGCCAATTGATAGTAATCAGCATCCGTAAAATCGCTTCCCACAGCCTGTCGGTAAAACTCCAGATATTCTATTGATTTTGCATATTCTTCAGTTTGAAATAATGAAACGCCCAAAATCTGTGCAATTTCCGGCTTTCTTTTTTCGCCAGCTTTATTATACAGAACAGAAGCCTCACTTATAGCCTGCTGATACTGTTGCTGATTAAATGCTATTTGCACAAAATAGTATGGAACAATATCTGCAAAAGTGGAATTATTTTCTATTTCTTTAAACGCTTTATAAGCTGTTGTATATTTTTTACTCTGATAAGCAATATGACCATAATAATAAGTTGCTGCTAAAGCATTTACTGATTTACTTTCTTTTGCCTTATACAGATAGTTGTTTGCTTTTTCAAATTGATTTTCAGTAAAATAGCAATAGCCTAATCGAAAATTATAACGATCTTTTTCAGTTTGGTTCAGCAAATTAATCGATATATTTTCAAAAATCGGAATGGCTTTTTTATACTGATGACGATCAAAATAATAGTCGGCAAGAAATAGATCAAGAACATACATTTTACTGTAAACCCGATGATTAATTTTAAATCGCTCTGCAATTGATACGGCCTCATTTGCTTCAGTTTTTAATGCAATTAAAGCGCTGTAAAAATCAACTTCGCGTTGAATATCTTCGCCCAGCTTAACCGATTGCATTTGGTCAAGAATTTTTTGCGCAGAAATATAGTTGTTGCTTTTATACAATTCTACTGCCATTTTTAGTTCTTCATGCAGGTTTAATTTCGCCGGATAGGTTTGCGCCAAAACAGATTTGGAAGAAACGGAATACCACAAAATGA
>JAZDJM010000212.1:0-2121 GCA_043804305.1 Bacteroidota bacterium | reverse complement strand
TTGTCAAGTTCCAAAACCTGCTGTTGTTCGATAATCCTGATATATTTACCCGCACTGTTTTTCACACGGTAGTCCGATATAAGTTTGTAGTCTTTCCTTTCATTCAAAGGGATAAGGAATGAAAATTTTAATAGTTTGATGCCGTTCTTTAGGTTGAAAAGAAAATCTTCAGGATGTACCTTTGAGTTAAAATATCCGCTCCCTTGTTCTTCAACTTCATCAAGATTATAACCCAACATTTTTGAAAAATTGGAAGAAACAAAAATATGTTCTTTTTTATTCAGGTCGAAAACCGAAATTGAACTGTTCTCGATTAAATCCAATTGTTTTAAAAACTCAATGTGTTTATCGACAATTTTATAATCGAGATCCTGTTCCTGAAATTTTTGTGATTCCAGAACTTCAAAATATTCCTGATAAAATTGTTCTAAATCTTTCATCCTTAAAATTACTGATTTTTCAGTATTGATTCCGGGTTTAAATTAATGAAACTTTGCCTGAAATTACCACAACCATGAAAACGATAAAAACTAAGATTTATTTTTTGTCATTTACCAGCTTGATTAAGGTAAAAGATTCACTTGTTGTTTTAAAACATTTCTTTTTCTTAACAGTTGATTATTTATTCCATATAAATAAAAAATTATCAATCTCATGAGTTTCATGTCTAACCTGATCAAAAAATTGATTGCAGCCATTCAACCATAATTTTGTCGATACCTTAAAACAGAAAATCATGAAAAATTTCACTCTCTCACTTTTTTTAATATTAATCATTCAATTATCAGCAAAATCACAGGTTCCCACTCAAACTGTAAGGGGAGTGGTTTTTGATGCGGAATCAAATGTTCCTCTTATAGGCGCCACAATTGCAATTTTAGAAACTAATCCTTTACAAGGAACTGCAACCGACGCAATAGGGCGATTTAAAATCAGTGAAGTTCAGGTAGGCCGGTATAATATATTGGTAAGTTATATTGGCTATAACCCTTATGTTGCCAGCGAAGTTGTTGTTGGCAGCGGCAAAGAAGTGGTTTTAAATATTGGCCTGAAAGAATCTGTTAATGAGTTGCAGCAGGTTATGGTAAAAGCCTTTTCAAATAAAAATGAACCAATCAATTCGATGGCTACTTTAAGCGCCAAACAGATTAACATGGAAGAGGCGAACCGGTATGCAGGCGGATTTGATGATCCGGCAAGGTTGGTATCGTCGCTTGCAGGGGTTGCATCTACAATCGGGAATAATGGAATAGTAATCAGGGGCAATTCGCCCAAGGGATTACTTTGGAGGATGGAAGGGGTACAAATCCCAAATCCAAACCATTTTGCCGATTATATTTCACTAGGAGGTGGCGCAGTAACAGCCTTAAGCAGCCAGACCATGGCAACTTCCGATTTTTTTACTGGGGCATTCCCTGCGGAATATGGCAACGCCTTATCCGGTGTTTTTGATATCAATTTGCGGACTGGGAATACCGAAAAAAGAGAACAGGTTTTTCAGGCTGGCCTCGTTGGAATTGATTACTCGGCGGAAGGACCCTTTAAAAAAGAAGGACGTTCATCGTACCTTTTTAATTACCGTTATTCAACTCTTGGTCTTTTAGCCCCTATTTTGCCAAAAGAAATGGGAAAACTAACTTATCAGGATTTGTCGTTTAAGCTGAATTTTCCGACAAAAGCAGGGATATTCTCTGTCTGGGGCATCGGAGCTTATGATTTTCAGGGGAAAAAGGCCCTCAAAGATTCAACCAAATGGGAAAACAGCGACAACCGAAAAAGTTTTGAAACAAGGTTAACGATGGGTGCCATCGGGTTAAATTATAAAAAAATCATCGGAACAAATACTTATTTACAGACTTCGTTAGCTGCCACCGAAAGCAGTTTAGACTGGATGCAGAAAAGGTATGGCGAGGAGATGGATTTACAACCCAAAAGAAGTATTAAAGATTACAAAAAGAAATTCACTTTTTCTGGATTACTTAATCATAAATTCAACGCCAGGCACACAAACAAAACCGGATTTAACGTGGATCGGTTAATGTATGACATTGACATCCGAAATGCAGAAGATTACGGTGAACCTGTGAAAACCTATGCTTCAGAAAAAAACGGGAGCTATTT
>JAZDJM010000211.1:0-2358 GCA_043804305.1 Bacteroidota bacterium | reverse complement strand
TACGATTCCTGTAGCGACTATACCAATAAAAACTGCAATCAACTGCCATTTCAAAACTTTTTTAAGAATTATAATTTCGGGGAGTGAGAGCGCAATTACAGACATCATAAATGCCAATGCTGTACCGAGCGAAACTCCTTTTTCCATCAAAACGCTCACAATTGGAATAATGCCTGCAGCATTAGAGTACATTGGTATTCCCATAAGTATAGCCAAAGGAACGCCATACCAATTATTTTTTCCTAAAAGAGAACCCATAAAATCTTCAGGCACATAGCCATGAGCGCCTGCACCCACAGCAATACCAATAATAATGTATATCCATATTTTACCAACAATTTCTTTTACCGATTCATAAGCAGCCTGAATGCGATCACGAAAGGAAAGCTCTGATTCTAATTCATTTTCACGATTTGATTTAACTTTGAATACCCATTCGGCAACAAATTTTTCCAGTTTAAGTTTGCCAATAATCCAGCCTGATAATATAGCGATGGCCAGGCCTGTTCCAACATAAATCAATGCTACCTTCCATCCTAACAGGCCAGCCAATAATACCAATGCTACTTCATTTATCATTGGGGCAGCAATCAAAAAGGAAAAAGTTACTCCTAAGGGAACTCCGGCTTCAACAAATCCAAGAAATAATGGGATTGCAGAACAGGAACAAAAAGGAGTGATAATCCCTAACAGAGAAGCTAGAATGTTACCAGTAAATAATGGTTTCCCTTCTAGCAAGGCACGTGTTTTTTCCGGCGTAAAATAGGTTCTTAAAATACCAACTCCAAAAATAATAAGTACCAATAACAACATTACTTTTGGCACTTCGAAAATAAAAAAACGAAAAGCTTCGGTTAAATGCTTCCCTGTTGTCATACCCAACAAATCGTCAATTACAAGATTAGCCAATGGTTGAAGATTCATATACATTAGAATCCATAGAGGGAATAAAATGGATGGGAAGAGCCATCCATTCATAATTTTGTTTAAAGCAAATACTTTTTCTCTCATCTTAATAAATCATCAATTCTTCTAAGTTGAACTGCATTTGTAAAATTTTTTTAGAAATAAATGGTAATTATATAATAAACACCCACCGCAATAAACAAAATGGAAATGATGCGCCTGAACCAAAGTTCAAAGTTTTTAATATTGTTATAAAGATTTCCAACTGAACCAACACCAAATGCCATTAACCAAGCGAAAATAATAACCGGAATTCCGGTTGCAATAGCGAATACCAAAGGCAAAAACAGGCCACTGGCACTAGCAATCGTCATAGGTATTATCATTCCGAAATAAAGAACCCCGCTATATGGACAAAAAGCCAAGGCAAAAACAATACCAAGCAAAAGTACACCCCAAAAACTACTGTTGGATTTGTTTTCCATTTTTTCAGTTAGTGAACTAATGCCCGGAATATTGAGTTTTAAGATACCAAGCATAAACAATCCGATAAGAATTAATAATGGCCCTAATAATTTTTCACCCCATTCTTGAATAAATCCGGAAACCCCAAATTGGGATGCCCCAAAAAAGAAAAGTAAGCCTATGCCTGAGTATGAAATTGCGCGACCTAATGTATAAACCAATCCATTTGTGAATACTTTGCGCTGATTTTTGATATCCTTACTTATAAACCCAATTGCAGTAATATTTGTTGCTAAAGGGCAAGGACTTATAGCAGTCATTAGTCCCAGAATAAATGCCGATAATGCCGGAAACTGTGAGGTTTCAAGAATATCCTGTAAGAATTCCATAACTACATCATTGAATCTATAGTCGATTTAATTTTGCTTTTTAGCTTATCCGGATTCGAAAGAGCATTTAAAAAAGCATCATTGGTCAGATCCACTTTTTTGTCACCTTTAATAATTAGTAGTGTTTGACCGCTTATTTGGTACTTATTTACTAATAATTTGTCTGTTTCTCTGTTAATTGATTCAAAAAACACTTTATCCCCATAATATTCTTCAACGGCTTTTATGGAAACATTTTCGACGGCCAAACAAGTTTCGCAACGACGGGTAGCGTGAAAATAATAAACTTTAACTTCATTAGGCGCTATTTTGCCTTGTTTAATTTTATTCAAAAGTGATAAAACTATATGCTCACTATGTGTAGAAATTATAAAATTTTTCTCTTCTTCTTTCGCGATATCGATAAACACATTGACTAATTTATCCATTAGTTCAGGATGTAAATGAATTTCTGATTCTTCAATACAAATAGTTCTCATTTCTTTTCTTAATGATTTTGTAAGGATAGTGACTAATTGATTGGTTCCAAACCCTTCATTTACAAGATCACAAACTAGGCCCGTAGAAATATCCCGTGATTGTAAATTAAAATTCGCAG
>JAZDJM010000210.1:0-2214 GCA_043804305.1 Bacteroidota bacterium | reverse complement strand
TTGATTAAAGTTTTTAACGATCAGAAATATATCGATAATTACACGATAAAAAGTTTTCAACCCGATTTCTTAACCTTATTTCTCTACGAATTTAAACAGGGTTTTTTTGTTTTTAAATATGTTGAAGATTTAAAGTTTCATTTTTTTCAAGTTCCGGGCTGGTATTTTGAAGTGGAACAATTTGTAAGACCCGAATACAATAGCGGTTGGCTCATTTCGAAACTGACAAAAATCAGCCCGACCGAAAAAGCTATTCTCTTAAAATATATCTATCATAATTAATATGAGATACTTAATCGTATATTTATTTGCTTTTTTGGCGATTAACAGCTTTGCACAAGGACTTAGTCAGGCTGAAGTTGACAATTTTAAAACGGAAGGAAAGGAGCTTATTTCATATCTCGAATTTACCTTGAATTCAATTGGTGATAATGAACTTACGGCAAAGGAAAAAGATATTATTATCAGTGAATCTTTCAGGAAAATGTTTCGTGACGAAAAAGTGCAAATAGAAGACGATTTGGATGATAGTCGTGAAACGGTTACCAATAAAGATGTTCAGGCATATCTGAAAGATGTGGATTTCTTTTTTCAAACAGCAAGTTTTAAATTCAACATTCTGTCAATAGATGTTCAGCTCAATGAAAATGGCAAGCCTTTTTTGATGACTAATATTTTAAGGTCATTGCAAGCGGTTGATATTAAAGGAAGAAACATCAAAAACGATCAGCAACGATTTGTTGAAATTGAACTTGACAGTGACAAAAGAGAATTAAAAATCGCCAGTATTTACACTACAAAAATCAATGAGTATGAAGAAAACATGCGCTGGTGGAACTTTTTACCAAGTGTTTGGAAAGAAATTCTCGGGAAAGGTGTGGAAATAAAAGATGGAATTCATTTTAATAAGGTTAAATATTTAAATTCCAATTATTTTGTTGTTGAATCAAGGAATAAACCTATTCCGGTTTTACAAAGTGGCCAAAACGCAAAAGTTCACAATTTCGCTTTTGATACTATCAAATTTAAACCGGGTAATTCCGACAATTTAAAAGATCAGGTTTTTAAAGCTTTACAACGCATACTCGATATCAACGATTTGAATATCGCAGGTAATAATCAGATTATCGATTTAGAGCCGCTAAGCAATTTAAGCAATCTGCGGACACTGAATGTTTCATCCACGCTAATTCAGGATATTTTTCCTGTACGTAACCTGACAAAACTGCACAATCTGAATTGTTCAAATACAGCAGTTTCTTCGCTCGAGCCACTTATTTATTCGATGGAATTAAGCATTTTAAACGTATCGAACACTGAAATATATGATATCGAGCCTCTAAGAAACCTAAGCAACCTGAAGATATTGGATATTTCGAATACTGAAATTGATAATTTGAATGCCTGCACAGATTTGCTGCAACTCGAAGATTTAAAACTACGCAATACCCAAGTGATTGATTTATCGCCCTTAAATCAGCTTAAGAACTTAAGCTTTTTAGATTTAAGTGATAATGAAAGGTTTAGATCGGTGTACACTCTTCAACAATTGAGTCACCTCAAGATTTTGTATTTAAACAACACTTCGGTTAAAGATTTGTCCTCCTTAATTTCAATGTCGAATCTTGAAGTTATTTATTGTGAGAACTCCGAAATAAGTAGTCTCGACGGCCTTCAATATCTACCCAAGCTTAAAAAGATTTATTGCGACAACAGTCTTCTTGGTAAGCAAAAAGCCATTGATTTTATGAAATCGTTTCCTCATATATTGGTGGTCTACGAGAGCAAACAATTGCAAATGTGGTGGTCAGATCTAACTGAAGCATGGAAACAGGTTTTCAGCAAATTGGTTGCATTAGATGTAAATCCAACAAAAGAACAATTGCACGAAGTTACCGCTTTAAAAGAAATCGACATTTCCAACAATGCCCAAATTAAGAGTTTGTTGCCTTTGGATAAATTGAAAAACCTACAGAAGTTAAATGCTTCTTTTACTTCAATAAGTAATTTAGATGGAATTGCCGAAGCGCGGGAAATTAAGGCATTGGATATTTCAAACACAATGGTTTCCAGGCTTTATGTTCTAGAGGGAATGAATTTAATTGAGGAATTAAAATTATCCAATTGCCCGGTTCAGGATTTAAGCCCTTTAAGAGGCTTTGTAAATTTAAAGCGTTTGTATATCAATACTACTTTGGTGGATAATTTAAGCGA
>JAZDJM010000209.1:0-3785 GCA_043804305.1 Bacteroidota bacterium | reverse complement strand
AAGAAGCTTCAGAAAAAGAATTAAAAAATGCACAGTCGTATAACAAATTGCTGGAGCAACATACGAAAGCCTGGTCAAATTTATGGAAATCCTATGATATTCAGATTGATGGCGATCGATTAAGCCAGAAACTTATCCGCTTACATACCTATCATATGTTGGCCTCTGCTTCACCACACAATGCGAACATTGATGCCAGCGTAACTGCCAGAGGACTGCATGGTGAGGCCTACCGCGGCCATATTTTTTGGGATGAACTTTTTATCCTTCCTTTTTACACCTTAAGAACCAAAGAAATATCAAGAAGCCTTTTGCTCTATCGATTTCGAAGATTGGCTGCGGCCAAAGATTATGCGAAACAACATTCATATCAAGGTGCAATGTTTCCTTGGCAAAGCGGTAGCGATGGAAGGGAAGAAACACAGATTGTCCATTTAAATCCACTTACCGGAAAGTGGGGAGATGATTATAGTTCCTTGCAACGCCATGTTTCATTAGCCATTGCTTACAATATTTGGGAATATTATAATAGCACCAACGATAAATCTTTTCTGGAAGAAGCCGGAGCAGAAATGTTTCTGGAGATATGTCGTTTTTGGGTTTCAAAAGCTAAATTAGACCCAAAAACCGGCCGATACAGTATTGATGAAGTTATGGGGCCGGATGAATTTCATGAGCATTCAATAAATAGTCCTAAGGGTGGATTAAAAGACAATGCCTATACTAATTTAATGGTCTCGTGGATGTTAGATAAGAGCAAAACAATTTTAGAAAATATTGGTTGTACTTTCGAAGAAAACATTCTTATAAAACTGAATATCAAACATGAAGAACTTTTAAAATGGGAAGAAGTTTCTAAAAAACTAAATTTAATCGTTTCAGAAGATGGAATTATAGCCCAATTTGACGGTTATTTTGAATTACTGGAACTGGATTGGGACAGTTATCGCGAAAAATACGGCAATATTTACCGAATGGATAGAATTTTGAAAGCTGAAGGAAAATCGGCAGATGAATTTAAACTTGCCAAACAGGCAGATACTCTGATGACTTTCTTCAATCTTTCTGAAGCCGAGGTGAATAAAATTCTTGATAGGTTAGGATATTCACTTCCGGCAGATTACCTAAAACGAAATCTGCATTATTACTTAAAAAGAACCTCGCATGGTTCTTCTTTAAGCCGTGTTGTGCATGGCCAGCTGGCTCAATTAATCAATGATGAGTTACTAAGTTGGCAGCTTTATAGCGAAGCTTTGGGTAGTGATTTTGTTGATATTCAAGGAGGAACCACAGGTGAAGGAATTCATACCGGAGTTATGGCCAGTACTGCAATGATGGCAATTACTACCTATGCAGGAATTGATGTTCATGACGAAATATTAAATGTAAATCCGCATTTGCCAAAATATTGGAATAAGATTAGTTTTAATATCGAATTTAAAGGTATAAAATATCAATTTAATATTACAAAGGAAAGTGTTGATGTTCAAACGGATAAAAAAGCAACATTAAATATTAATGGAGTAAAAACAATTTTAGAACCTTAATGATTGAATTATAAACCCAATAAAATTTAAAATATGTTAGGCGATGTATTATTGATTACAGAAAAACACTTGCTCGCAGCGGAGGGAATTGTAAACGAGATTTTGGCTCAAAAAAAAGGATAAATATATTATAGGTATTTCCGGAGAAAGTGGCAGTGGAAAATCAGAATTAGCTCATGCCGTTGCAAAAGGACTACGTAAACACGGAATTATTGCAAAACCTTTGCATATCGATAATTATTATCGAATATTGCCTTTGGAGCGCACCCAATGGCGTACTGAAAACGGAATCGAAAATGTGGTTGGTTATGGAGAATACGATTGGGAAACGATTTATCGCAATATCAGTGAGTTTAAAAACGGACAGCTTTCAACCGGCCCATGTGTTGATTTGGTTACAGAACAAGTTGATCAATTGACCACAGATTATAGCGGTGTAGATATGCTGATTATTGATGGCTTGTATGCCATCAAAACTGAAGGTGTTGACCTTTCTGTCTTTATCGAACTTACCTATCATGAAACAAAAAAGGCTCAAGTTGTTCGTGGAAAAGAACCTCAAAATGAATACAGGGCTCGAGTTCTGGAACAGGAACACAAAATGGTTCAGGCACTTAAACCTAAAGCCAACTTATTGATTAATATGGACTATAAACTAGTTAAAGCCTAATTTTATACAATTGTCGAAATTTGCCATTTATCAACTGTTTGTCAGACTTTTTGGAAATTCAAATCCCAATCCACAAATAAATGGAAACATTGATGAAAATGGATGTGGGAAACTGAATACAATTACCACAGATATTCTTTCTAAGATTAAAAACCTTGGAATTACTCACATATGGTATACTGGCATAATTCGTCACGCAACAACAGCGGCTTATCCTGCTATTCCTGCAAATAATGATGCAATAGTTAAAGGAAAAGCCGGATCTCCTTATGCCATTACAGATTATTACGATATTCATCCCGATTTGGCAGAAAATGTTGCGGAAAGAATGTCAGAATTTGAACAATTGCTTGATCGAACCCAGCAGGAAGGATTAAAAGTACTCATCGATTTCGTTCCAAATCATCTGAGCCGGGAATACAAAAGTCTAAATATCTCAGCAAAAGAAGAAGATTTTGGGGAATCTGACAACACATCGCTTCATTTTCATCCGCAAAACAATTATTATTATTTTTCGGAGAAAACGCTAACTCTGCCAAAAGCAAACAATTACGTAGAATATCCGGCCAAAGCCACCGGAAATGATGTTTTTAATCCATATCCACAAACCATTGATTGGTACGAAACAATAAAGCTAAATTATGGCGTAGATTATCTCAACCAAAAATCCAGACACTTCTCTCCTATTCCTAAAACTTGGAGAATGATGAAAGAAATATTGATGTTTTGGTCGGCTAAGCGAATTGATGGATTCAGATGCGATATGGCAGAAATGGTGCCTGTGGAGTTTTGGGCATGGGTTATTCCACAAATTAAGAAGAAAAATCCTGATATTCTGTTCATTGCCGAAATCTATAATCCAGAAGCGTATTCTACCTATATTGGACAAGGAGGTTTTGATTATTTATACGATAAGGTCGATTTCTACGATACCCTACGTCTAATAATTGAAGGAAAACAATCTACGCGCTTGCTCTCTGAGCTTTGGAAAAAGCAAAATGGATTAGAAACAAAAATGCTTCGTTTTCTGGAAAACCATGATGAGCAAAGGATAGCCAGTCGATTCTTTGCCAATAATCCACATAAAGGAATTCCTGCATTTTTCCTTACAGCATGTATGCATAAAAATCCGATTCTTATCTATTTTGGTCAGGAATTCGGAGAAAGAGCTGAAGGAGAAAGTGGATTTAGTGGTGATGATGGACGTTCAACGATTTTTGATTATTGGATTATCCCAAGTATTCAATCGTGGCAAAATGCAGATTATAAAATTGAGAAACTACCAGTTGATACTCAAAAAATTTATAATCAATATAAAGAAATTATCAAGTTTAGTTTGAATGAAATTGCTATAACTGACGGTGATTTTTACGATTTGATGTGGATTAATTTGTCAAATATTAATTTCAATTCAGATAAGGTTTTTGCATTTCTTAGATGTCATGAAAGAAGTCTTTTTTTGTGTTTAAGTAATTTTTCAAATCACGAAGAAAAAATTAAAGTGATTATACCGGAACATGCTTTTGAGTATTGTCAACTTCCAACAGCAAAACTTTTAAACTTTCAGT
>JAZDJM010000208.1:0-4858 GCA_043804305.1 Bacteroidota bacterium | reverse complement strand
TGCATAACGATTTTCCTGATCAAAATGATTTATTGAATCGTTTTTCTGCTTTTCCTGAACTGATCGAAAATACACAGGCTTTACTCGAAAAATGCAGCATGGATTTCGATTTTAAAAGCGTTAAAAACAAGGCCACCTTTACCGGTAATCGCCTGGATGATAAGGCGCTCTTGAAAAAACTGGCCTATGAAGGTTTTCAGTATCGTTACAAAACAAGCAGTTTGGAGGCCGAAAGCCGCCTGCGCCACGAACTTGAAATTATTGATAAACTTGGATTCTCCGCCTATTTCCTGATTACCTGGGATGTAATCCGTTACTCCATGTCGCGCGGGTTTTACCACGTAGGCCGGGGCAGCGGAGCAAACAGCATAGTGGCCTATTGTTTAAAAATTACGGATGTCGATCCGATTGAACTGGATTTATATTTCGAAAGGTTTTTGAATCCCAAGCGCACTTCGCCGCCCGATTTTGATATCGATTATTCCTGGAAAGAGCGCGACGATGTGATAGATTATATCTTTAAACGCTATGGCAGGGAACACACGGCCCTATTGGGAACGATTACCACCTTCAAAGGCAAATCCATTTATCGCGAACTTGGAAAAGTATTTGGACTGCCAAAAGAAGAAATCGATCGCTTAATCGACTATCCCAACGATACCCAGAATAGAAATGAGATCACCGAAAAAATGCATCAATTGGCCGAAATGATGAAAGATTTTCCGAATATGCGCAGCATTCATGCCGGCGGAATTCTGATTTCTGAAAAACCAATCAATTATTACGGCGCTTTGGATTTACCGCCAAAAGGTTTTCCGACCATACAATGGGATATGTATGTAGCTGAAGATATTGGTTTTGAGAAATTGGATATTTTAAGTCAGCGTGGCATTGGGCATATTAAGGAAGCTGCAGAAATTGTTCTCGAAAACCGGAAAATTAAAGTGGATGTGCATGCCATACAGGAATTTAAGCGCGATGCAAAAGTGCGTGCACAATTAAAAAAAGGCGACACTATCGGTTGTTTTTATGTTGAAAGTCCTGCCATGCGCGGTTTGCTTAAAAAACTTCGCTGCGATAATTACCTGAGCCTGGTGGCTGCCAGTTCAATCATTCGTCCGGGTGTTGCTCGTTCAGGCATGATGCGGGCCTATATTCAGCGTTTTCATGAGCCTGAAAAAATTGAGTATTTGCATCCCGTCATGGAATCTCAGCTGAAAGAAACTTACGGCGTAATGGTTTATCAGGAAGATGTTTTAAAGGTGTGTCATCATTTTGCGGGTTTGGATTTGGCCGATGCGGATGTGCTTCGCCGCGCCATGAGCGGAAAATACCGGAGCAAAAGCGAGTTTCAACGCATAGTCGATCGCTTTTTCTCCAACTGCAAAGAACGCGGCTATTCCGACGAACTGACCAAGGAAGTCTGGCGGCAAATAGAATCCTTTGCCGGTTATTCTTTTTCGAAGGCGCATTCGGCCAGCTATGCTGTTGAAAGTTATCAGAGTTTGTTTCTCAAAGCGCATTATCCTTTGGAATTTATTACCGCCGTTATCAATAATTTTGGTGGCTTTTACCATTCTTGGGTCTATTTTAATGAAGCACTAACGGCCGGAGCTGAACTGCAACTGCCTTGTGTCAATCATAGCAACTACAAAACACGCTTAATCGGCAAAACCATTTATGTAGGATTTATTCATATCGAAAACCTGGAGGCAAATTTGGGAAAAGCCATTCAAAAAGAAAGGGAATCACGAGGTGAATTTTTGGATTTGCCTGATTTTATTCATCGATTGGCGCTTGGCAAAGAGCAAATGGTACTTTTGATTCGCGTGGGCGCTTTTCGCTTTAAAGAAAAACCCAAGCCTGCCTTGCTATGGGATATGCAATTGTTTTTCAATAAATCGCAAAAGCAAAACAAAGGACAGGTTTTATTTAGTATGCCCACAAAAAAATACCGGCTGCCCGAATTTAGTCATTCACTGCTCGAAGATGCCTACGATGAAATGGAACTCATTGGTTTCCCGATAAGTATGAATGCTTTCGATTTATTGAAAACACCTTTTCGCGGAGAGCTTATGGCTCAGGATTTAAAAGAAAATTGCGGAAAACAGGTGCGAATGCTTGGGCGTTTAGTCACCTATAAATATGTAAGAACCGTCCGGAAAGAACTGATGCATTTTGGGACTTTTCTGGATAAAGACGGCCGTTTTTTTGATACGACCCACTTTCCGGATAGTTTGAGGAAATATCCATTTAGAGGTTATGGCATCTATCTGATATTGGGCAAAATAGTGGAAGAATTTGGTTTCCCAAGCATTGAAGTTGAAAAAATGGCACGCTTGCCCATAATCGAAGATTCGCGGGCATAGGTATCTGTGTGATAATTTATATGCTATTTTTGCAATTGTAGTTTTAAAAAATGCAAAAAAAAAATTTATTACTTTTGATAGAGGTATAGGTAAAAACTTAACCAATGGATGTTATTGATAAACTGTTAATTAGCCCTGTTCAGAAATTCATTAAAATAGAAAGTCTAAGCGGGATTTTTCTTTTTATTGCAACCGGACTGGCTTTAATTTGGGCTAATTCTCCTTATAGTCAAATCTATAATTCGATATGGGAATATAAAATTGGTATAAGTACTCAAGGTTTCGAGCTTTCAAAACCATTAATTCTTTGGATAAATGATGGATTAATGGCCGTATTCTTTTTTCTAATCGGGTTGGAAATTAAACGTGAGCTTTTAATCGGGGAGCTTAACACTTTAAGAAAGGCTTCTTTTCCTTTTTTTGCTGCACTAGGAGGAATCATCGTTCCCGTACTCTTTTTTTTGGTTTTAAATAATAATACCGAAACAATTGACGGATGGGGAATCCCAATGGCTACTGATATTGCTTTTACTTTGGCTATTCTTCAACTACTCGGTAACAGAGTTCCTCTAAGTTTAAAAGTATTTTTAACCGCATTTGCCATTGTCGATGATTTGGGTGCAGTATTGGTGATTGCCATTTTTTACAGCAGCAATTTAAATTGGATCTTACTGCTCTTTGCTTTTTCAATCCTTATTTTTATGTATTTGCTTTCCTATTTTAAGATTTACTCAAAATATGTATTCTTTTTAGCAGGGGTTATTGTTTGGATATTGTTTTTAAAGTCAGGAATTCATCCTACCATAGCCGGTGTTTTATTAGCATTTTCTGTTCCAATTGCTCAAAAAATCAATGTTAAAACATTTACGAACAAGCTGAATGAAATTGTAGGGCGAATAAAAAAGGCTGAAAATGACGACAATCCGGTTCTGACCCGCGAGCAGATTGATGAAATAGACAATCTGGAAGACTGGACCTGCCGTGTTCAATCTCCTTTGCAGCATCTGGAGCATCGTTTACACAATTGGGTTGCGTTTATTATTATGCCCTTATTTGCCTTTGCAAATGCAGGTGTTTCTTTTCAAACGGAATTTGCGCTTGATTATGTTCTGGTTTTCAATATAGCCATTAGCCTGTTTTTAGGCAAAAGTATTGGCATTGGATTATTGTCTTATTTAAGTGTACGCTTAAAATGGGCCGAACTTCCTGACGGCTTTGGTTTTAGTCAGGTTTTTGGCATTGCAGTATTGGCGGGAGTCGGCTTCACCATGTCAATCTTTATTGCAAATCTGGCCTTTATCGAAAACGCAGGCTATATCGATTCGGCAAAAGTGGGTATTTTAATCGGGTCTTTTGTTTCCGGTCTTTTCGGATTTCTTTTACTGTTTATTTTTTCTAAAAAGAAAATAGTATAAAGTCTTAAGGAGAAGTGATTGAGTCACTAAACGACTATTTTTTGATTAGGAATGTCCTGTCGCTTAAATCTATTTCAGGAGTTTTGCCATTTATTTTCAGTTCTTCAAGGATATGATAAGTAGAACATTCTTCCGTTTGCGCAGCTATTTTTACAAAAATGGTATCTGTATCCTGCGCATTCAATTTTAGGTAAAAAGTTTGTCCTGCCGAATTATTAAGCGTTACGGCACTCATCCCTGAAGCATTAAAAATGTTTTCATTGTAATAATTGTACACAAAAATATCTAAAAAGACCAGGTTTGTTCCGTTTGCATAATAAAGCCTCAGCGAATCAGCAGAATAAGTTTGGTTATTCAGTAAATTAGTGCCATCGTCTGCATCAACAATTTTAAAATAAACTTGTGGCGGTGGAGTGTAGTTCTCGTAGCAATCTTTTAGGCAGGAGGTGCTCAGGAATAATACAGCGGATAGGAGGAAAGCGTGTTTTAGAATTTTTGATTTCATCATTTGAAAAAATAAAGGTTTATAACAATATAATAAGCCGCCCAGATGGAATACACCAGTTTTAAGAGTGTTCCGGCAACAAATCCGGCAAAACTGCCAAAACCGGCCTTTAGCGCCGAGTTAAATTCTTTACCGTCAATTAGTTCGCCAATAACAGCGCCGCCAAAAGCACCGATGAGTATTCCCAATGGGCCTAAGAATAATAAACCAAAAATCAGGCCAATCGTGCTTCCGTAAACCCCTTTTTTTGAGCCTCCCATTTTTTTTGTCCCCAAAACCGGAACGATATAATCGATTAGTGTAATCCCGATAGCCAGGGCTGCCCAGATAAACATAAACTTATTGGTTAAGGGCTCATGACTGCTGATAAAAAGGCTGACCAACCCGAGAAAAGACATCAATGGCCCCGGAATTATCGGAAGAATGGCTCCGGCAATACCGACCAAGAGAAGAATAATGGCTAAAACGGAAAGAAATAGATCCATAGTTCAAACCTACATGAAATTCTTTAATTACGCAAGAACGGAATAAAAAACTTCATGTAAGTTTCCTCTGTCCAATTTAATCAA
>JAZDJM010000207.1:0-3486 GCA_043804305.1 Bacteroidota bacterium | reverse complement strand
CAAAAATGCGTGCTGCACGTATGCTTTGGGCAAAAATTGTCAAACAGTTCAACCCGAAGAATCCCAAATCAATGGCGTTAAGAACACATTCTCAAACTTCCGGTTGGAGTCTTACTGAGCAAGATCCTTTTAACAATATAACTCGTACATGTATTGAAGCATTGGGAGCTGCTTTAGGGCACACTCAATCTTTGCACACCAACGCACTTGACGAAGCCATTGCTCTTCCTACCGATTTTTCAGCTCGAATAGCCCGAAATACACAAATCTATCTTCAGGAAGAAACCCATATTACCGAAACGGTCGATCCTTGGGCAGGCTCTTATTATGTTGAGTCATTAACGAAAGAAATAGCCGAAAAAGCATGGAAATTAATTCAGGAAATTGAAGATTTAGGCGGAATGGCAAAAGCTATTGAGACCGGAATTCCCAAAATGCGTATCGAAGAAGCTTCAGCCAGAAAACAAGCCAGAATTGATTCCGGAAAGGATGTGATTGTTGGCGTAAATAAATATCGCCTTGACAAAGAAGATCCACTAGATACTTTAGAGGTTGATAATACAGCGGTTAGAGATGCCCAAATAAAAAGACTGGCAAAATTACGTGCCGAAAGAGATTCCGAAGCGGTTGAAAAATCACTCAAAGCGCTTACCAATGCTGCAAAAACAGGCAAAGGCAATTTGTTGGAATTGGCAATCGAAGCAGCGAAAAACAGAGCCAGTTTAGGCGAAATTTCTGATGCCCTTGAGCAGGAATTTGGCCATTATAGCGCCGTAATCAGATCAATATCAGGTGTTTATTCCGGGGAAAATAAAGACGACAAAATGTATACAAAAGCAGTTGAATTGGCCGATAAATTTGCTGAAAAAGAAGGACGCCGGCCGCGGATTATGATTGCAAAAATGGGACAGGACGGGCACGACAGAGGTGCAAAAGTTGTTGCCACCGGTTATGCCGATATTGGTTTTGATGTGGATATCGGGCCACTCTTTCAAACTCCTGCCGAGGCTGCACGTCAGGCAATAGAAAATGATGTGCATATTTTGGGTGTTTCCAGCTTGGCAGCCGGACATAAGACGCTTGTCCCAAAAGTTATAGAAGAACTTAAAAAACAAGGCAGAGAAGATATTATGGTTATTGTAGGCGGTGTAATTCCGCCGCAGGATTATCAGTTTCTTTACGATGCAGGGGCAGTAGCTATTTTTGGCCCGGGTACAGTAGTTTCGGATGCTGCCATTAAATTGCTTAATCTGTTGCTTGGAGAGGACTAAATACATCAATTCTTCCAACTTATTAATTTTGCTTAATCCACGCAAGCCTGATTCTTAGCTATTTTTTCCAATATTTAGAATAGCGATAGAATGGTTGGTTAAATGGACACAACTTCGTTTTTGCCTGCAAAAAGTTATCAAATTAAGCAGTTGATAAACGTGCAAATCCAATACGAAAAAAGCAAAATAAATCACTATATTTAGCATAAAATAAGGGTTTAACATTCTAATTCCGTACTTATGACTAAAGTGAAAAAAATATTCGTACTCGACACATCGGTAATTCTGTATAATCATCATGCAATTCATAGTTTTGGAGATAATGATGTGGCCATTCCAATCACCGTACTTGAAGAATTGGACGATTTTAAAAAAGGAAATGATTCTAAAAATTTTGAAGCCCGTGAATTTATTCGGATAATGGATGCCCTGTCCGAAAATGGAACCTTACAAAAATGGCAGAAATTGAATGAATTTAAGTCCGGGAAATTCAAAGTGGTGCTTGATACAAAAATTCAATCGGGTCTGGATGCTGAAAAAGTTTACGGAAGTGGCAAGCCCGATCATAGAATTCTAAATGCAGCGGTTTCATTGCAGCAGGAGTTTCCAAACCGGCCGGTAATCATGGTTACCAAAGACATCAATTTAAGAATTAAAGCAAAAGCACTTGGTATAAATGCCGAAGATTTTGAAACCGGAAAAATCAAGAATATTGATGAATTATATACCGGGAAGGCCGTTCTTGAGAATGTTTCGGCTACGGTAATCGATAGAATGTATAAAGAAGGATATTGTACCTATCAGGAATTGAATATTGATAAACCGGTTCCTCACCAGTATTTTATATTGCGAAGCGGAAGAAATTCAATACTGGCCTATTATAATCCCATCGAAGATAAATTGGAGCATATCGATAAACAGCCTGTCCATCGCATAATTCCACGAAATGCGGAGCAGGTTTTCGCAGCGCATGCCTTAATGAACCCTGAGGTTAAACTGGTTACAATTTCCGGTGTTGCAGGTACAGGCAAAACATTATTTGCATTGGCGGCAGCATTGGAGCAGCGTAGACAGTTTAAACAGGTTTATCTGGCACGCCCAATTGTTCCGCTTAGCAATAAAGATATTGGATTTCTGCCGGGTGATGCACTTGAAAAAATAAGGCCATATATGGAACCTCTTTATGATAATTTAAAATTTATCAAAAACCAGTTTGGTGAGCGCGATAAAGAATTCCAAAATATAAATGCAGCCATTGAAAATGAAAAATTAGTGATTTCACCATTGGCCTACATCCGTGGCAGAAGTTTGTCAAATATCTTTTTTATTGTTGATGAAGCCCAAAATCTTACACCTCATGAAGTTAAAACAATTATAACGAGGGCAGGCGAGGGCACGAAAATAGTTTTTACCGGCGATATTTTTCAAATTGATACACCCTATTTAGACTCACAATCGAACGGATTGTCTTATTTAATTCATAAAATACATGCACACAATATCTATGCGCATATTCGTTTGGAGAAAGGTGAACGTAGTGAATTGGCCAATCTTGCAAATGAGCTTTTATAATATATAACATAAGTTTTATTCAATACTATGCTTGAAAATTAACTTTTTTTATGAATTGGATTAAATGGTTAATAATCAGATTGTATAATTGAATTTTGTTACAATATTGTTTGGAAAAACTGCATCAAAAAGTCGAAACTATTCCTTATCTCAAACTAATAAATATCTTTGCCCTTGTCAAATGAAGAGATTTATATTTTGGAATTAGCACTTATTAATACAAAAGTCCTAAACGGAAAGCGATTCTATTTTAGTTTTCTGGCAGGCGCTCAACAGGTTTTTGAGCATCAAAATACACTCAACAAAATCAATGTTTTTCCTGTGCAGGATGGCGATACGGGTACGAATATGGCATCGACTATGCGTGCTATCGTTGATTCGCATATTCCAACATCAAACTTAAAAGCTACAGCCGAAGCATTGGCCGATGCTGCATTAATGGGTGCCAGAGGAAACTCGGGCATTATCTTTGCACAATTTCTATATGGATTTAGCAGTTGCATTGATGATATTGAGGATATTACGGTTGAAAAATTTTCAAAGGCATTAAAGCAGGCCGTTCGTTATTCGTACGAAGCCATAAGTAATCCGGTTGAAGGTACAATGATTACCGTAATGCGCGAATGGGCAGAAGCTGTTGAGA
>JAZDJM010000206.1:0-2238 GCA_043804305.1 Bacteroidota bacterium | reverse complement strand
CCCCATTGGAAATATTTTCCAAGGGGTTAACCTTTTGACAAATTGCAAACTCTTCTGTGACAGGCGATACTAATTGTTATTTGTATCCTCTCAAAAGACAATGATTACAAATTCCATTTATGTATTTTTGAGTAATCATCTCCGTGTTTCTCTGTGCCCTCTGTGTCTCCGTGGTTTTTTATATTATTTCTTTTGCTACTGAATAGTTACTGAACCTGAACCTGAAACTTTTTAACCCTTTGTTTTTCGTTTTCCTTCAACAACAATCACAATTTCCCCTTTAATGTTTCTTCCTGAAAAGAAGTTGATTATTTCTTTTAACGTTCCCCTTATGGTTTCTTCATAAATTTTGGACAGTTCTCTCGAAACGCTTGCCCTGCGCTCCTCTCCGAAAACTGTTACAAATTGCTCTAATGTTTTCTGCAGCCTGAACGGGGATTCATAAAAAACCATGGTTCGTTCTTCATCCGCAAGCTGACTCAGACGTTTTTGCCTTCCTTTTTTATGAGGCAGGAACCCTTCAAAACAAAATTTACCATTCGGCAGTCCTGAATTTACCAAAGCAGGAATTAATGCGGTAGCGCCGGGCAGACATTCAATTTCTATATTACTTTCAATGCAATTTTTAACCAATAAGTAACCGGGGTCAGAAATAGATGGCGTTCCCGCATCGGATACCAATGCGATAGTTTCACCTGTACGAAGTCGTTGGATAATCTGTTCAACCGTTCGATGCTCGTTAAATGAATGATGCGAATGCATAGGAGTTTTAATATCAAAATGATTTAATAATATTTTGGTATTCCTGGTATCTTCAGCCAGAATCAAATTAACTTCTTTTAATATTCTTACGGCTCTTAAAGTAATATCTTCAAGGTTTCCGATGGGGGTTGGAACAATGTATAATTTACTCATAACGTTCAACAAAAGTTATTAATAACCTGAACAAATCTTCATACTCGGTTAACGGCAGGGTTTCCGCTTTATCAAATATGCTGTGATATTCGGATATTCCGCCAAGCGTATAAATAAAAATGGATTTTACCCCTTTGGAATAAAAATAATAATGGTCGCTGTTGGCAGCTTCTCCACGGGGACTAATTAGTTTCAACAAATTCATTTCATTATTTATCGAAACCAATAAATCAAATTCTTTCTTCAACACCGAACCGTTCACTACTTTAATACCGTCGTCACCCGTACCCACCAAATCAAGATTGGAAAAAAATTTAATTTTTTCAAGCGGGAATAACGGATGCTCAGAAAAATATTTTGAACCTAATAAGCGGACATCTTCAGCGCTAAAAAAAATAAATGCAATTGAATAATGTAGTTTTTTGTTCAATGAAGCGTAGTATTTTGCGAGGTTAAGAACCATCGAAACCCCACTGGCATTGTCGTTGGCGCCGGGAAAATACACCTTGTCTCCCATCATTCCCAAATGGTCATAGTGCGCTGTAAACACAATAAAAGTATCGGTTTCGCCATCAAGATACCCGATTACGTTTTGGGTTTCGTAGTTTTTAATAAACTTATTCCTGAAATAAAGAGTTATGAATTTATTGTTTCTATCTATTACATCCTTTTTTAGCTGTATCGTGGGGAAATTATTATTTTTCTGGGAAGTCCCGTAAGTAAGTTTTTTAGTCACTTCAATAATTCCTTTGGCATTAAAAAGGTTTAGTCCTGTAATATTCTTTATTTGTTCCCTGTAATCTTTACTTCCAACACCTGATGTGTCAACAACTACAAATTTGTTCTTATGATTGTTTCTCAGAAAAAGAGTTAGTGAATCGTTATTTTCAATATTATCTTTGTATAACCATTCTATTTCATAGCTGCCTTTGCAGGAACCGGAAGACGGGTCAATTAAAAAATCTATTCCCGGACTTAACGCTGTGTTATCAATTTCAAGGTGGATTGGTGAAGGAAACGTATTTATCGAAATTTCAAACGGCTGAAAATAGGAGTCATTAAATTTTTTTTTTTGGAATTTTTTAAGTTCGTCAGCAATAAAAGCGGCTGTTAATTTATCTCCGTTTTGAACATAGCCTCTACCATGAAAATATGGAGAACATAGCGTATCAATAATTTTTCGGGCGTAATCAATATCCTGACCAAAAGCAGTAAATACAAAAAATAAATTTATTATTACAATGAGTTTTTTCATAATTACCATGGTTATACTTTAAAAGGTCATTAATTGTCATTCACTTCGCTGTCATACGATTGTCATTC
>JAZDJM010000205.1:0-12496 GCA_043804305.1 Bacteroidota bacterium | reverse complement strand
CTTGAAAGTGAGAAAGTGAAAGCCATAGCTATGGATGGAGCCAACCGCAAATGGGTAGGAACAGAAAGAGCCGGGGTTTTTCTTTTATCAGCAGACGGACGCGAAGAAATTCATCATTTTACCGCAGAAAATAGTCCGTTATATTCAAACAATATAAATGCTATCGGCCTAAATGAAAATGGAGAAGTGTTTATTGGCACCGAAAATGGCTTACTCGTTTACAGAGGAAGTTCATCAGCATCTAATTCTTCATTTTCTGATGTTTATGCTTTCCCGAATCCGGTTAGACCGGATTATAAAGGGGCAATTGCCATTAGAGGATTGAGTCGCGATGCGTATGTAAAAATAACAGATATAAGCGGCAGGCTTGTTTTTGAAATGCTTTCTGAAGGCGGACAAGCCATTTGGAGTGGAGAGAATATGAATGGCCATAGGGTGAACACCGGAATTTACCTTGTTTTTATTGCAAATACAGACGGAACAGAAAGTATGGTAAGCAAGATTATGTTTATCCAATAAAGTATCTTATTTCCTAAATGCTACCTCCTAATCCAATAAAAAGCATTGATGTTGAAAACTAAAAAAGCAAACATTATAGATTAAGCTTGTATTAAATATTATTTTTGCAATTATGGATCAGAAAAACTTCGGAAAAAATACTTCTATTAAAAAATCAGCAAATACGAGTTCTAATTTAATTGTTGGTTCAGGAAAAATACCACCTCAGGCACTTGATTTTGAGGAAGCTGTATTAGGAGCTTTGATGCTCGAGAAAAATGCGCTTACAGCCGTAATCGATATTTTACATCCTGAAGTTTTTTATAAACAAGCCCATCAGAAAATATTTAAAGCCATTAAGGATTTGTTTGCAAGTACCGAACCTATTGATATTTTAACGGTTTCGAACAGGCTTAAATCAGAAGGTGAATTAGACGAAATAGGCGGTGCTTATTACATAACCCAGCTCACTAATCGTGTGGCTTCTTCAGCAAATATTGAATTTCACGCGAGAATCCTTCTGCAAAAATTTGTTCAGCGCGAATTGATTCGTGTCAGTTCTGAAACCATAAAAGATGCCTTTGAAGATGGAACCGATGTGTTTGAACTACTCGATCAGGCTGAACAGCAATTATTTGACATTAGCGAACATAATTTCAGAAGAGAATCTCTGGATATGCGAAGCCTGGTTCGTGAATCCATCCTGGAAATCGAAGCTGCAAAGAATTCAGAAGGAAATTTAAGAGGTGTTCCTTCCGGTTTTACCGATTTAGACCGTATTACGGCGGGTTGGCAAAAATCTGATTTAGTGGTAATTGCTGCCCGGCCTGGTATGGGAAAAACGGCCTTCGCTTTAACAATGGCACGTAATGCTGCCATGGCTCAGAAACCGGTTGCCATTTTTTCTTTGGAAATGTCGGCTGTTCAGCTAACCACACGTTTAATCTCCTCAGAAACAGAAATTACCTCTAACAAACTTAAAAAAGGCCAACTCGAAGATCACGAATGGGAACAGCTGAATACACGTGTAAAAGCATTGATTGAAGCTCCAATTTTTATTGACGATACACCCGCTTTATCTGTTTTTGAGTTAAGGGCAAAATGCCGGCGATTAAAGGAACAACACAATATCGATCTGATAATTATCGATTATATTCAGTTGATGCGTTCGGGCGATTCGGCAGGAAATCGTGAACAGGAAATCAGTACCATTTCGCGTTCGTTAAAAGCCCTGGCAAAAGAATTAAACGTGCCCGTTTTAATTTTATCGCAGCTTAACCGTTCTGTTGAAACACGGGGCGGATCAAAAAAACCTCAGCTTTCCGATTTACGCGAATCAGGTGCCATTGAGCAGGATGCGGACATGGTTATATTTATCTACCGACCAGAATATTACGATCTTAATGTGGATGAAGCCGGGAATGATATGACCGGAAAAGGGGAAATTATCATCGCAAAACATCGTAACGGGCCGCTTGATTCAATCAATTTGCGGTTTATTGGCCAATACACCAAATTTGTCGACGACACACCCTTTAGCCTGGGCGGAAAATCATTAATGGGTTTCCAGCCATCCAACGAATTTTCTGAAGAACAGCCACAAAGAACAGTCACTCTGCAATCGCGAATGAACGAGGAGACTCCATTTTAAAATAAATTATGCTTTTTTTGTTTCAAATTTATGAATTATTGATGCCACACAAGCATCACTAGTAACATTCACCATGGTTCTAACCATATCCAAAGGCCTGTCAACCGCAAAAATAAGGGCTATTCCTTCAGCAGGGACACCGATTGAAGACAGAACAATGACTAGCATAACAATACCAGCACCAGGAACTGCAGCTGAGCCAATGGAGGCTGCCGTAGCTGTAAAAATAATGGATAATTGTTGGCCAAAAGTTAAATCCATTCCAAATGCAGTGGCAATAAAAACAGCTGCTACAGCCTGATATAGAGCTGTTCCATCCATATTTACAGTTGCTCCGATTGGTAAGACAAAACTGCTGACTTCCTTTGAAATTTTCAGATTATTTTCACAACATTCCATGGTTACAGGCAAAGTTGCAGCGCTCGAACTTGTTGAAAAAGCCAACATTTGAGCCGGAGCAATTCCTTTATAAAAATCGCGATAATTAATCTTTGTAAACAGCTTTAGGAAAATCGGATAAATACCAAAAATCATAATTACCAATCCCAAAATTACTGTAAGCACGTACAAACCCAAAGATGTAAATAAAGCTGAATCACCTTTTAATTCAACAATGATTGCTCCAAGCAATGCAAAAACTCCTATTGGAGCAAATTCCATGATCAAATCTATCATTTTCAGTATTACATCGTTCATTCCCACAAAAAAGCGGGTAACCGGTTCAGTAGTTTTTTCAGGCAATAAAATAATAGATATCCCTAAAAAAATGGAAAAGAAAATAACCTGCAACATTCTGGAATTCTCCGACATGGCATTTACGATATTGCCCGGAACCATATCTACAACAAATTGCAATGGCGATTCACTTTGAAGTTCTGTTGCAACTGCTTTCTTTTTATCTACATCTTCGCCATAGCGTTCTTCGAACTTTTGTTTCTCTTCTTTTGGAAATGTTTCACCCGGATTGATAATATTGACTAAAATTAATCCAACACTCACCGCAATCATTGTTGTAACTAAATAAAAACTAATGGTTTTCACGCCCATGCGCGAAAGTTTTGAGATATCCTTTAAGTTGGCAATACCACTTACCAGTGAAAATAATATCAAAGGAACTGCAATAAGCTTTAGCATATTGATAAAAATTGTACCAAAAGGCTTAATCCAGTTAGCAGTAAAGGCAGCCATATCAAAATTTACAGCAACCAAGCCGTAAATAATACCGATAAGCATGCCGATTAGAATTTTCCAGTGTAATGCAAGTTTCTTCATCCGTTTAAAATATATATTCAATACTTAGATGGCACTGCAAGATGTAAAATAATCAAAATCAGGATAGTCTGATTATTATTTCAAACCTGCTTGTTTCATTTTTGATTCTTAAGAATTTCGAATCAAATTTAATTGCATATTTCGATATTCAATGCACCAGCTGAATAATATTTTAGGCCAAAGTGAAAGTGATTTGAAGAATAAAAATCTCTTTAATTTCAGAAAAAAGATTAGGTTTTTCGCTTCTTTTTATAGCTTTCAAACAATTCTTCTTCATCGGCCGATTCATTAATTCCCTTGATTAAGAACTCGATAAGGAAAGGTATTTCCGCTTCGCTGAAACCCGATTTGATTGCAAACCGCCTGGCAAGCAACAGCTCGTTATCGGCAATATGACCATCTGCTAAAATAATTTTAACGACTTCATAAACCTGTTCGAAGCGTTTAAAATAATCATAGGGCGGATGAAAAACCGAGTTCTTTTCTGAATTTATCAGATTTTCCACTTCCGTTTCAGTAAATCCTAATTTTCGTCCAAATTTTTGAAGCATTTCTGTTTCAGACTGATCTATAATTCCATCAGCCAATGCCACATGAATAAGATTTGTGAAATGTTCTTTATTTTGTTTACGGCCATGGTGGTCGAAGTGTTTTAAAATGTCCATAAGTACTTTTATTATTGAGTTTTTACTATTAAAATTTTTTCTGAAACTTGCTATTTTAGTCTGTTTTTAAGCTAAAAAAGTATTATACCGTTTTGCCGTTACCTGATTCAATATTTTGAATGATGGATGATATGGTAGCATCACCCGTAACATTTACCATGGTTCTTACCATATCCAAAGGCCTGTCAACTGCAAAAATAAGTGCAATTCCTTCGGGAGGAACGCCAATAGCAGTAAGTACAATAACCAACATTACAATTCCTGCACCGGGCACTGCCGCTGACCCAATTGATGCAGCCGTTGCGGTAAATACGATTGTAAGCTGCTGACCCAGTGTTAAGTCCATTCCAAATGCCGATGCAATAAACACCGCCGCCACCGCCTGATATAAACTTGTTCCATCCATATTTACGGTGGCTCCAATAGGCAATACAAAACTTGCTACTTCGCTGGAAACGCCCAGATTTTTTTCGCAACACTCCAAAGTAACAGGCAAAGTTGCAGCGCTCGAACTTGTTGAAAAGGCCAACATTTGAGCCGGAGCAATTCCTTTATAAAAATCGCGATAATTAATCTTTGTAAACAGCTTTAAGAAAATCGGGTAAATAACAAAAATCATTATTGCCAAACCCAAAACAACGGTAAGAACGTATAAACCTAGGGAAGTAAATAAAGCTGAATCCCCTTTTAATTCAACAATGATTGCTCCAAGAAGAGCAAAAACACCTATAGGCGCAAATTCCATTATTAAATCTATCATTTTCAGAATCACATCATTCATTCCCACAAAAAAAAGTGTAACCGGTTCGGTTGTTTTTTCAGGCAATAAAATAATCGAAATTCCAAGAAAAATAGAAAAGAAAATAACCTGCAACATTCTGGAATTCTCTGACATTGCATTTACAATATTGCTTGGAACCATATCTACAACAAACTGCAATGGCGATTCGTTTTTCAAATCAGCCGCATCGGCCTTCTTTTTTGTTACATCTGCACCGTAACGCTCTTCAAATTTCTGCTGTTCCTCTTTTGGGAATGATTTTCCTGGATCAATCACGTTCACTAAAACTAACCCTAAGGTTACAGCAATCAAAGTAGTTAAAATGTACAAGCTAATCGTTTTCAAGCCCATACGCGAAAGGCGCGAAATATCTTTGAGATTTGCAATTCCGCTAACCAGTGAAAATAAGATAAGAGGAACTGCAATGAGCTTAAGCATATTGATGAAAATAGTACCAAAAGGCTTAATCCAGTTAGCAGTAAAAGATTCCATGTTAAAATTAACCGCAATCAAACCGTATATAATTCCGATAAGCATTCCGATTAAAATTTTCCAATGTAAGGCCAGTTGTTTCATCCGTTTATAATTTGCTTTTTAATGGTCAAATGGAACTCACATGCCTTATAATCATTGCCCCGTGCGTCTGAAAATTCTTTTAGGCATGTTCGTTTCATTTTAGTTTTATTAATTATGGTGAGCCAAAGTTAAACGCTTTATTTAAATTTCAAAAAAACTAATCGCTGGCTGTTCCCGGATTTATGCTTTTAAAAACGAAATCAAATACTAGGTCATTTTCTCTGTTTTGGCTAAATGGAATTCCCTTTTTGTTTGTTGCGTTCTTGATTATATCATTGCTTTTCAAATAATTAAACCATATTTCAGAACCGTCATTACTAGAATTTTCTATAATTATTGCCATTTTAAACCTGGCTTTTCGAATATTTTCCCAGGTTTTTAAAGGGAATCTGGTGAAATAATTATAGGGCAACCACCAAAATTTCTTTTTGGCAATATATTCGCCAAAGGCTAAATAAGGAGATTCGAGTAGCAATAAAGCAGCAGGTTTATTCCCCGCAACAAAGCCAGCAATTGAGGCTCCAAATCCTTGGCCAACAATAATTATTTGCTCTTCCGGAAACTGAGAACGTACAAAATTGTACCAATGCAAGCCATCGGAATACAAATCTTCTTCTTCAGTTTCCGGTTTACCTCTGCTTTTAAAAGTACTTCTATAAGCAGGAATTAAAATATCAAATTCGTTTAAGAAGTAATAACTGTCCTGAATATTTGACCTAAAATTAAAATCCGCATCCGGAAAAAGAAGAACCAAGCCTTTGGTTTTTTCCTGTTTATACCATTGCCCATAAAGATTAACATCCTGATTAATTGGCAGTTCCAATTCATGAAAATTTCCATCTTTAATTGATTCCAGTTTTTCTGAATACTTTTCAGTTTGAAAAAGAAATCGGTTTTCGTGCTTAAAAAACTGCTGGACAGCTAAAACATAGAGGGCGCCTAAAACAAAAAGAGTAAATATTAGATTGCGGGACGTTATCATTTTTTTCGTCAAAGATAAGTAAGATTGAAAAACATTGGCTCAAAGAAATCAAATTCAACTATTTTTGCAGTCGAAAATGGAAATTATGCTTAACTTTTGGAAACAGTTAAATCCACCTTACTATATGCTTGCTCCCATGGAAGATGTGAGCGATACGGCCTTTCGTGAAATTGTATTGCGAATAAGTAATCCGGATTTTTTGCACGTTTTGTATACTGAGTTTACCAATACCGACGGACTTTGTCATCCAATAGGCAGAGATAAAGTGAAAACACGTTTGCAGGTTAACGAAACGGAAAAAGTTTTGTTAAAAGAAAAAAACGTAAAACTGGTAGCCCAAATTTGGGGAAATAAACCTGAAAAATTCCATGAAGCTACAAAATTCATTTCTGAAAATTATGATTTCGACGGGATTGACATCAATATGGGCTGTCCGGTAAAAAAAGTTGTAAAACAAGGCTCTTGTTCCGCCCTGATAAAATTTCCTGATCTTGCCGGCGAAATAATTCAGGCTACCAAGGATGCTACCAAGCTACCTGTTAGTATCAAAACCAGAACCGGATTTACAAAACATATAACCGAAGAATGGATTGGTTTCTTGTTAACACAAAATCCTGCAGCAATTATCCTTCACACACGAACCCAAAAAATGCAAACAGATTTTCCGGCCGAATGGGAAGAAATGGGAAAAGCACTGGCTGTTAGAAACAAAATCAATCCGGATATTCCCTTAATCGGAAATGGCGATATTTTTTCGATGGAAACAGCTAAAGAATTACACCTTAAATACCCGATTGATGGTTTTATGATTGGCCGGGGAATTTTTCATAATCCCTGGTTTTTTAATCCGAATTACAAAGCGGATATCACTACAAAGTTAGTTACTTTACTGGCTCATAGTAGATTATACATAAAAACCTGGGGACATGAACGTAATTTTCAAGTCTTAAAACGGTTCTTCAAAATTTATATCAACGAGTTTGACGGAGCAGCAGCCTTGCGTGCTTTATTGATGGAAGCTGAAAATCTGGAGGAGGTTGAAGCAATCATTGCTACATTCAAAAAATCTTTGTAATTTAGATAGATTCCAAATAATTTTTAGCTTTGCAGTAATCAATTCTTAACTAATGAATACAAAACGCAGGGATTTTATCAAAAAAACGGCCTTTGGCCTTGGCGCAATTGCTATAGCAGAATCTGCCGGAAAATTGATTCCGGATACTTCAGGTTTTGACACTTCAAAACTAAAAAACGAGGAACAGGTTCAATTGCTCGCTCAATTTGAAGCATGGGTAAACAATTATATTGATGTTATTAAAGAAGAAAAAATCAACAATAGAGAATTTAAAGACAATACAGCCTTGGTAAGTTTGTCTGAAGAAATGGAAAAATGGATGCCAAAAATTAAAAATCAACTCAGCGACAGAGATTTTGCTGAAGAATATTTAAAAATTTCCAATCGATTAACGAATGCCATCGACGCCAGATTTTAATATAAAACTTTAATTCTCAACATTTCGGTTGCCTTGCTGGTATTCCCCTAAATTGGTTAATTCTCTTGTAAGCGGCCTGATAGCTTCAATGGCTTTCCTATATTTCTCGTAATCTTTATAAATCAGATCAATATAAAATAAGTATTCCCATTCAACACCCACAATAGGCAGCGATTGTATTTTGGTCAGGTTAATTTTATAGAACGCCAAAACGGATAAAACTTGCGATAAACTTCCTTCTTCGTGAGGCAGGCGAAAATACAAGGAAGCTTTGTTCTTAGTAATGTTTAAAGCATTTTGATTGTAATTTTCTTCGCCCGAAACGATTAAAAAACGCGTGAAATTCTTTTTATTGGTTTCTATTCCATACTTAATGATCTCTAAATCATAAACTTCGGCTGCAAGAGAACTCCCAATTGCTGCTATTCCGGATAAATGATTATCTGAAATTCTTTTTGCGCTTAAGGCTGTGTCTTCGGCCTCCACGATGCGAACACCATTTCGGCGCAATGGATTTAGAAAATCTAAACACTGTTCAAGCGCCATTGGATGAGAAAATATTTCTTTAATATTTTCCAGCTTCTCCCCTTTTAAGGCCATTAATTGTTGCTCGATACGCAAATAAACTTCACCTAAAATTTTTAATTTTGATTCGCGCAAAAGTGCATAATTCGGAATAATGCTTCCTACTAAAGAATTTTCAATGGCAATCACTCCATAATCTGAACCTCCATATTTCAAACTGTCGAACAAGTCGTTAAACGACAAACACTGAACAATTTCGAATTGTTGCTTATTAAAATATTTACGGCAGGCAATTTCATGAAAAGCTCCGCTTACGCCTTGAATAGCTACTTTTTTTATTGAGTTCATAAGTAATTTGAGAAAATACGTGGGTTGTATAGGGATTACATTAATTTTTGATAGGCTTGCCACCACCTATCTGGAATATCGTCTTCTAGTGCATAATTATAATCGGACTGTGAGCATGGCACTAAGTAATGCCGCTCATATTTTGCCTTAACTGTAGCCGCACAATCTACTTCCATCCACCAGCGATCGCTTTTTTTGCTTTTGTAAAAAACAAGTTCTTCATCGCGGCCACTTAGTTTAACCATAAATTTTTTATAATCGCTGCTGTTTTTATTTACCGGAAAATCATTCATTCTCGAATAAAAACCATCAATAAAATACCATATCATTTGGGCAATAAGATGAGCCGTTTGTCCATTGATATCTTTTTCCGGATTATATTCGTAAAAACCTATGGAACTTAATTTGTCACTTAAGCCGGCATAACGGGTAATCTGGCATAATTCTTCGCCGTAAAAACCATTGGGCGAGGCATTTGCATTTCCGGGGGCATCAGATTGCCTGACAGCTGAAATATCGATGCTTATCATATCGGCATTTCTGACCATAGGCTCAACCTCTTCCATATTGGCTCGTACTTTTCCAAGCCGATAAGTGTCGAAAAATAAATTTTTCATTAGTTTAACCGCACTCGGATTTACAAAGTAAGTCTGATACCCAAGGTTTGTATAATTGAATAAATAGTTGGGCTGATGCAGAATAATTTTCGATAAATAGGACTTGGAGTTTAAATCGTTTTCATTTTCACCCAAATCAAATTGATTATCAACGGCAACAATATTTATAATCTGGCCTAAGTTTTCGTAGGCCTGATAATTGGCAAAGCTTATGTCTTGACTACCGCCAATAATAATTGGTATTATTTCATTTTCAATCAGATACGCACAAGCTGTAGTAAGTGCATAAAAAGTGTCGGTAACATTATGTCCCTGACGGATATTTCCCAAATCAGCCACTTCGGTAGTGTAATTACCAACAAAAAGATCGTAAAAATACTTTCGAATAAGATCCATGCCATTTCCGCAACCGGCGTTATTTATCGCATTTCTCTCCTCACCAACTCCAATCAGGGCTAATTTAGCTTTTGATAAATCCGGGAAAATACCTCGCTCATCGTATCGCTGAGTTGCATATCCGTATCTTTTTTTTGCTTCGAATTGATGAATGCTAAAATTTTCAGTGTTTATTGGTTCAAAGTACAGAGAAATATCCATTGCCTAAATTTTGACTATTATACCCCGATTTTTAAAAAAGGTTTAGAACGCTCATTATATTTTATTCAAATCTATTTTTAGCGCTATTTACTTATTTTTTTTGATTTGACCGCTGATTTTTTTACCGTTTTTTTTGTAGCAGTTTTTTTAGCTGAAGGTTTTTTTGTTTCACTTTTAGCCGCTGCTTTTTTTGTGCCTTTTTGCTGGCCTTTAATTAACTGATGTGCATCTTCATAAGTTAATGAAGCGGCATCTGTGGATTTTGGAATTTTGTAATTTTTCTTTTTATAGGCGATATAAGGACCCCATCGGCCATTTAAAATCTCAATTTCAGGATCTTCCTTAAACGATTTTATAAATCTTTCCAGATCTTTTTTTCTTTTCGCTTCAATCAGTTCTATGCATCGTTCAGTATCAATTTTTGCGGGATCATCTGTTTTTTCGAGTGACACAAAAATGCCGTTGTGCTTAACATATGGGCCAAATCGGCCCAAAGCAACAGTCATTTCCTTGCCTTCATAATCGCCTAAACTTCGCGGAAAATCAAATAAAGATAATACTTCTTTTAAGCTGATTGTTTCTATGGATTGTTCTTTTTTTAAACTGGCAAATTTTGGTTTTTCATCTTCAAGACTTTCGCCAATTTGAGCCATTGCTCCATATCTTCCAATTTTTACATAAACGTTTTTGCCAGAATCCGGATCAATTCCCAATAGTCGCTCTCCGGTTTCTCGTTCTGCATTTTTCAGGGTGTCGTCAACTTGTTTTTTAAATGGATAATAGAAACTGCTTATCATTTTGTTCCAGACTTTTTTACCATCGGCAATTTCATCAAATTCCCTTTCAACTTTAGCTGTAAACTGATAATCAACAATTTCCTCAAAGTTTGTGGTTAAAAATTTATTTACTAAAACACCAATGTCTGTTGGAATTAGTTTGCCTTTTTGCGAACCTGTATTCTCTGTAAGTGTTTTCTCAGATAACATCCCTTTTTTAAGACAAACCATCTGATATTTGCGCTCATAACCCTCGTTTATACCTTTTTCCACATATTCTCTTTTCTGAATTGTGGAAATTGTAGGAGCATAAGTTGATGGTCGTCCAATACCTAATTCTTCAAGCTTTTTCACTAAACTTGCTTCGGTATAGCGTGCCGGAGGCTGAGTAAATCGTTCTGTTGCAATCATTTCAGACAAATCCAATTGTTGTCCTTTTTTAACAGCCGGCAGCATTCCTTTGGTTTCTTCATTTTCTTCATCCACAGACTCCATATATACTTTCAGGAATCCATCAAAAGTAATCACCTCGCCTTTAGCGGTTAAAATTTCTTTTTTATCTGAAATGTGAATGTCGATATTGGTTTTTTCAAGAAGGGCATCGGCCATTTGACTGGCAATCGTTCTTTTCCAGATTAAGCCGTACAATCTTTGCTGCGAACTATCGCCGCTAACCTGATCATGACTTAAATCTGTAGGACGAATGGCTTCGTGAGCTTCCTGAGCACCTTTTGTTTTGTTTGTATATTTTCGAATTTTAACGTATTCTTCTCCAAAAGTATTAGTTATCACAGCTTTAGCCTGAAAGATAGCTTGTTGTGAAAGATTTACCGAATCGGTACGCATATAGGTTATTTTGCCCGATTCGTAGAGTTGCTGGGCAACCATCATGGTTTTACTTACTGAATAACCTAACTTCCGGCTGGCTTCCTGTTGCAGGGTTGAAGTGGTAAAAGGCGCGGCCGGAGTACGTTTTCCGGGTTTTTTATCAATGCTGTAAACTGTAAAAACTGCATTCATGCAATCTTTTAAGAAGTTTTCGGCTTCTTTTTTGGTGTTAAAACGAGAAGGCAATTCAGCTTCAAGAACTTCAGCCTTATTCTCATTTACATAAAATCTGGCAATAAGGCGGAAGGCGGAACTAATTTTAAAGTCTTTAATTTCCTCTTCCTTATCAACAATTAAGCGAACAGCAACAGATTGTACCCGACCGGCAGACAGCGATGGTTTTAGCTTGCGCCATAAAACCGGGGAAACTTCGTAACCAACCAAACGATCCAAAACACGCCTGGCTTGTTGTGCATCTACCAAATGAACATCGATATCGCGTGGGTTTTCAATGGCGCTTAAAATGGCTGTTTTCGTTATTTCGTGAAAAACAATCCGTTTGGTATTTTCTTTTTTTAATCCAAGTGTATTAAACAAATGCCAAGCAATGGCTTCACCTTCCCTATCTTCATCGGAGGCAAGCCATACCGTTTCTGCGGCTTTGGCTTCTTTCTTCAGTTCACTTACAATTTTTCTCTTGTCGGCTGAGATTTCGTAATTGGGAATAAATCCGTTTTCAATATCTATACCAAAGTCTTTTTTTGCCAAATCAACAATATGACCAAAACTTGATTTAACTAAAAAATCGCTACCAAGAATTTTTTCGATGGTCTTTGCCTTAGCGGGAGACTCTACAATTACTAAATTTTTTGCCATTGAGAATTTTG
>JAZDJM010000204.1:0-2637 GCA_043804305.1 Bacteroidota bacterium | reverse complement strand
CTGGATTGAACTCCTGAAAGCCGACAACGAAAATTCTGAAACCATTACCGAAGTCGAAAAAGATGTGGCACGCCTGAGCACAATCACAGAAAGGTTTTCAAAAATTGGTTCATCGCCGCTTTTAAAAAACGAAAATCTTGCCATGGTATTAAACATGTCAGTCAGTTACTTTAAAAAAAGAGTTTCTGACAAAATTCTGTTTTCAACTTCGTTTGGAATTAATGAAACAATTCTGGCTCCTTTAAATCCTCCTTTATTTGAATGGGTTATTGAAAACATTTTTAAGAATGCCATTGATGCCATGGAAGGAAAAGGAACTTTAGATATTCAAATTATTGAATCTCCATCCCAAATTTTTATTGATATCACTGATTCTGGCAAAGGCATTGCCAAATCGCGCTATAATACCATTTTTAAACCGGGTTTTACAACAAAAGAAAGAGGCTGGGGACTCGGCCTGTCTCTTTCGAAACGCATTATTGAAGAGTACCACAATGGAAAAATCTTTATTAAAAAATCGGAAATTAATAAAGGCACAACCATGAGAATTGCATTAAACAAAATTGTATGAAATCTGGAACAATTAACCGGAACCTTTTTATAACACGTTTGAATTCTGCAGTGTAGAAGAAACGAATAAACAGATAGTCGTAATAATGAAAATTTACTTTCTCGTATATTTACTTGTAACTTTTATATTCAAGAGTGAGTATTTTCAATGAAAAGTTTTATGTAATTCCTAAAGCACGTTTGCAATTCCCTGGTGGTTTTTCCTGCTTTCCTATTTCCAATTGCGTGATGGTTTAACATGATTACAGGAGTAATATCCTGGCTGGTACAAGCAATAAATATTTCATCAAGCTCTAATAATTCTATCTCGGTAATTGGCCTGAGTTCAATTTTCACACCTGCTTCTCCGGCTAACTGCAGCACTAATTTCCTGGTAACGCCGGATAAAATAAGGTTACATTCGGGATGAGTAACTAAAACTCCGTTTTTGATACCAAAAAAATTTGAATGTGTGCCTTCTAAAACCATGCCATCACGGATAAAAATAGCTTCATCGGCTTGCTGCAATGTGGCTTGCTGCCTTGCCATAATGTTAGCCAGTAGCGAAATTGATTTGATATCGCATCGTGACCAGCGAAAATCGCTGACAGTAATTGCTTTTATCCCTGTTTCCTGTTCCTGTAAATCTGGTGAAAATTCAGAAGCTGTTAAATATACAGTTGGTTCAACCATATTTTCAGGAAACTTATGATTCCTGTCCTGTACGCCCCGTGTAATTTGGATATAAATTTTCGCATCAGTGTTCTGAAGATTATTTTCTACCAGAAGTTGTTTGGAAATGGTTTCAATGGAATCAATTTGTGGAAAATTGAACCATAATTGTTTCAAGCTTCTTTTTAAGCGTTCAATATGATCAGAAAAACAAAAAAGTTGACCACGGTAACTTCTGATTACTTCATAAACGCCATCAGCAAAAACAAATCCACGATCATCAGGCGAGATTTTAATTGAATCATGCGGAACAAATTGTCCGTTAAACCATGCTATATCATTTTTTGCCATAATAAACTAAACCATTACTATTTATCCCTGTTGATTAATTTTTCTGCAAAAAGAAATAGTTCTTCTTTCCTGTCTGCGTCAACATTCACATTTGCAAGATTTTCAAGTCCTGTTCTATGAAAAAACTCAATTTTTTGTTTTGCAAGTTTATCTATTCCAAGTTGATTATATATGCCTTTAATAGTTTTAATTTTTTCATCTTTTTCAAATGACTTTCTGGAAATCCAATCCTGGAGATGGTAGCGTAAATCTCCATTTGCGAGATCAAGCGCTTTTATAAGCATGTAGGTTTTTTTATTTGCTACTATATCTCCGCCAATATTTTTACCAAACACTTCGGGTTCACCGTAAACATCAAGGTAATCATCCTGAAGTTGAAACGCCAGTCCTATATTTTTTCCGAAGCTGTACAATAAATTTGCATCTTCAACCGGGGCATTTGCCAAAATAGCTCCGGTTTTCAAACAAGCAGCAATCAATACCGAAGTTTTTAATTCAATCATTTTCAGATATTCATCTTCAGTAACTGACAATTGCTGCTCAAAATCCATGTCATATTGCTGGCCTTCACAAACTTTAATGGCAGTATAGTTAAAAACCTCCATTACATCGTGCACAATTTCCTTATCACATTTCATTGCCAGCTGATAAGCGACAATGCACATGGCATCTCCCGATAAAATAGCAACATTATCATTCCATTTTGTATGAACTGTAGCTTTTCCCCTTCTCATCACTGATTTGTCCATGATGTCATCGTGCAACAAAGTAAAATTATGGAACACTTCCAGTCCTAATGCGGGGCTTATTGCGTTAATGATATCATCAGAAAAAAGATTGCAGGCCATTAAAGTTAATGCCGGTCTTAATCTTTTGCCACCAATAGAAAGTATATAACGGATTGGTTCATACAATAAAGAAGGTTCTTTTTCCAGCTCCAACCGGTTGATTTCCTGTTCTATAATTTGTTGCAATTCTAATAAAGTATACATGCCATCGGATTATCTAAGTTCATATAATCCTGTTTTTAAAATCCGCCCTATTCCTTCTTCAAGGGAAATTAAC
>JAZDJM010000203.1:0-6023 GCA_043804305.1 Bacteroidota bacterium | reverse complement strand
AAATTCTCAATTTTTTAATTCCGCCTCTCTCTGTTCAAAATCTGTTAAAAAAACAAATCATTTTTCAACCTCAGAACTTTTATGCACTGAAAGAAAATCCTACTTTTGAACAAAATACTTAAAAATGATAAATTGGTTTATTCAGCATCAATGGAAACAGGAAACCCGCTCAAGCATCTGGCAAAAAAACCTTGCGCTTAATATCGTCATCGGGTTTTTTATGCTTATTATGCTTTTGTATATCGTTATGCTCGGCATTTTTCTCGACAGGCTGCTGGAAGATGTTGTAAAAGATGCAAATGCGGATGTTACACTTTCTAAAATCCTGATCTACTACTTTCTATTTTCATTCGTCATGCGTTTTTTTATGCAGAGTTTGCCGGCCATGGAAATAGTTCCTTATTTGCATCTTCGCGTAAAGAGAAGCACCATCAGCCGGTTTATGCTTTTTAAATCGCTTACAAGCTTTTTTAATTTTATTCCATTTCTGTTGTTTTTGCCATTTGCTCTTGGTTATATGACCCAAGAATTCAGCAGTTTTCAGGCTTTTATCTGGTTTGTCTCTGTTTATTTATTTGAACTAACGATAAATTTTAAACTTATCTATTTTAAAAGAAAGTTTACGTTGAATCCAAAAATTGCCCTGTTTTTAATGGCCGCAATAGGACTGATAATTGCCTTGGATAAATATGACCTGTTTTCGATTTCAGAATTATCGCTTTGGTATTTTACTACGCTAAGCAACAATTGGTTGTGGGTGTTTTTCCCATTGTTTACAACAGTTTCACTCATCATTTGGAATTTGCGCCTTTTAAAGGAAAACACCTACCTCGACGATTTAAAGCCTAAAAAAACGGAAAGCGAAACGATTTCGGAAAAACTAAATCTTTTGCAGAATTTTGGAAAAACCGGCGATTTGGTTTTGGGTGAAATTAAATTAATCCTGCGAAATAAACGTCCAAAATCGGTGGTTTTTTTAGTTCCATTTTTCCTGCTCTACGGATTATTTTTCTATCCACAAGGTATTTATAAAGAAACCAATGGTTTACTGGTTTTTGTCGGTATTTTTGTAACCGGCGGATTTTTAATTGCTTACGGCCAATACCTGATGGCCTGGGAAAGTTCTCATTTCGATTTTATTTTGAGTTCCAATATAGGTATTCACGACTATTTTAAGGCAAAATATTTTTTATTGGTTATTCCAACCTTACTACTTTATGTATTTACAATTCCGTATATCTATTTTGGAATGAAAATATTCTGGATAAATTTTGCTGCTTTATTCTATAATCTGGGTGTAAATGCACCACTTCTGTTGTATATGGCCTCATTTAATAAAAAGCGGATGGATTTAAGCAAAGGCTCAATGATGAATTATCAAGGCGTTGGCGTGAATAATTTTATTTTGATACTTCCTTTACTGGCATTTCCTTCGATAATTTATGGCTTAATAAGCTTAATTTTCGGTTATATCCCTGCTATTATTTGTATTGGCAGTTTGGGTTTTTTGGGTTTGCTTTTTAATCAGAGCTTAATAAAAATGGCCGTCAACAATTTTAATAGTAAACGATACGAAATTGCCGAGGGATACAGACAAAGAGGTTAATTAAACTGAAAAAACAATTGCAATGATAAAAGTTGAAAACTTAACAAAGGCCTATAATGGCGAAACGGTATTAAATATAGACAATTTAAAAATTGAAAAAGGCGAAAGCTTTGGATTAGTTGGTAATAATGGCGCCGGAAAAACTACTTTTTTCCGGCTGATTTTAGATTTGATTCGAGCCAATAGCGGAGTCGTTTTATCGAAAGATATTTCTACAGCAGGTTCGGAACACTGGAAAGACTATACCGGTTCTTTTCTCGACGAAAGCTTTCTGATTGATTATTTAAAACCCGAAGAATATTTTCAATTTGTAGGGAAAATCAACAAACTTTCGCAGGAAGAAATCAACGAATTTATGCGCTCGTTCGAAGATTTTTTCAATGGCGAAATACTTGGCCAGAAAAAATACATCCGTGATTTTTCGAAAGGAAATCAGCGAAAAATTGGTATATCGGCTGCCATCATGAGCATGCCCGAAGTTTTGATACTGGATGAGCCATTCGCAAGCTTGGATCCAAGTACACAGTTCCGTCTGAAAAAACTTTTGAAAAATTTGCAGGAAAACAAACAGGTTACCATGCTTATTTCCAGTCACGATTTGAATCATGTTACAGAAGTTTGCAAACGGATTGTTGTTTTACAAAAAGGAAATATAGTTCAGGATATTGAAACAAGCAAAGACACGCTAAAAGATTTAGAGGCTTACTTTGCCGTTTAAGGTTTAAACCGTAACAATTTCTTTTTCTTTCTCCTCGAAATGACTATCGGCTTTGGCTGTATATTTGTTGGTTAATTCCTGAATCTGGCTTTCGAGATCTTTGATTTCATCTTCCGAAACACCTTCGTCTTTAAGCGCTTTGGCCATTTCATTGGCCGATCGGCGTATATTCCGAATACTTATTTTGGTTTGCTCAGTTTCGTTTTTTGCAGATTTCACCAATCCCAAACGTCGTTCTTCAGTTAAAGGAGGCACGGCAATTCTTATCAATTCCCCATCATTCTGTGGATTAAAACCCAAATTGGCGTTCAGAATGGCTTTTTCAATAGTCCCTAGTGTACTTTTATCCCATGGCTGAACAGTAATTTGACGAGGATCGGGAGTGGTAATATTCGACATTTGCTCTATGGGTGTTAAGGTTCCGTAAAATTCAGCTTTTACACCCAAGAGCATTGCAGGACTCGCTTTACTGGCACGAATTTTTTTAAATGCAAAATCCAGATGCTCAATGGCCTTAGCCATGCTTTCTTTGGTATCATCCAGGATCATTTTCGATTCTTCGGTCATGATTAGTTGTTTTTATTGCCAAACAAAAATAAGAATTTTTCTATTTGCTCAAAATCGAAAAATAATTTGCATTTAAGAGGAAGCGTCTAAATTAGTTACCTTTGCGAAAATAAAACCACAAAACAATGTACACCATTATCCAAAAGAGCGAAACTATTGCATTAAATTCCAATGTTTTATATTTGATTAAAGAAACATCCGAATTAAACACCAAGGTTTTTTCAAAAGATGAGATTAGGTTTATTGAAAATGAATTTAAACTCAAATCAAAAAACTCTTTTTCGTTTAACCGCTTAACCCATTGGGTGTATGTTGAGCTGATAAAACCCAAGGAAAATCCTTATCATTTTCTGGAATCTTTGCGTGTTCTGGCTGATAACTATTGTTCTGTATTCAACGATTCAAAATTTGAAACCACTACCATTCATTCCGATTCCTTACAAACTGCCGAAGTTCTTGCCTTTGCCGAAGGATTAGTGCTGGCCAATTATCAGTTTAACAAATATAAAACTGACAAAAAGGCAAAGCTTAACACCTTACAAAACATTCAACTTCATCATAAAAATTGTACTGAAGACCAAATTGATGAACTAAATTTGGTAAATGAAGCCACATTATTGGCACGAACTCTGGTAAATGAACCGGTAAATTTTATGACAGCACCACAACTGGCCAAAGAAATTGAACTGCTTGCCAAAGATGCAGGTGCAAAAGTTGAAATTCTGGGAAAGAGTAAAATCGAAGCCTTAAAAATGGGCGGATTACTTGCCGTTAACAAAGGCAGTATTGATCCACCAACATTTACAATTGTAGAATGGAATCCAAAAAATGCAAAAAATAAAAAGCCAATTATATTGGTTGGAAAAGGTGTTGTTTACGATACAGGCGGGTTGAATATAAAAACCGCTGATTTTATGAACAATATGAAATCGGATATGAGTGGCGCCGCAGCGGTTGCCGGAAGCATTTTTGCCATTGCTAAAGCCAAACTTCCTGTGTATGTAATTGGTTTAGTGCCAGCTACGGATAACCGATTGAATAATAATGCCTACGCCTCCGGCGATGTGATAAAAATGTTTAACGGAATGACCGTTGAAGTTTTAAACACCGATGCCGAAGGCCGCATGATTTTAGCAGATGCCCTCGCCTATGCCCAAAAATTTGAACCAGAATTGGTTATAGATCTTGCCACTTTAACAGGTGCAGCCTCACGTGCTATTGGGAAATATGGAATAGTTGCCATGGGTTCGAAAAACGAAAAGTTTTTAGAGGATCTAAAACTCAGCGGCGAAAAATGCGGCGAACGTTTGGTTGAGTTTCCTTTTTGGGAGGAATATGAAGAGATGCTTAAATCTGAAATTGCCGACATGACCAATCTCGGAGGCGTTGACGCCGGGGCAATTACTGCAGGAAAATTTTTGGAGAAATTTACAGATTACCCCTATATTCACCTTGATATTGCCGGACCGGCATTTGTTGATAAAAGATTTAATTATCGAGGCGTTGGTGGAACAGGCGTAGGAGTTCGTTTACTTTTTGATTTTGTTAAAAATCTAGCCGTTCAAAAATAAAATCCAGACTTTTAACGACTGATTAAACTCAGTTGGCCATTCGTAAAGTAAACCTGAAGTGATTTTTAAAAATTTATTTTAAAGCTTTTATTTTTGTATCAAGGTTGAAATTCATTGGAATTATCACTTCGGAACGAGTTCCGCTGGCTTCGCCATATTTATCAAAAAGATCGACAATATCGCATCTGATTTTCTTTTCATTAAAGTTGTTGAAGTAATCGCAATAAGCCAAAAATATTTTTAGGCCTTTACCGGTGGAAGTTGTTGGAAGAATTTTTGCTTTTTCCCTGCCAATTCCATTGTCTTCAACAATAAAATGCAACTCGCCATTTTTAATCAGTAGGCTGATGTTTAATTGGCCTTTACGGTTCAGGTTCAGTAAACCATGTTTAACCGCATTCTCCACAAAAGTGTGAATAATCATATTGGGAACCATTTCACCAGTCTCAACTTCAGGGTCGATATAAATCGTATAATCAAAAGAATCATCGAAACGAAGCCGGTTGATATCCAGATAATCTTTAACAAATGCAAGTTCTTCTTCGATTGTTCGCACAAGCGACTCGCTGCTTCGCATAGAACTGCGAATCAATTTTGACAGCTTTACAAAATAATTATAGGCCTGAGCATTGTCTTTTTTCAATATAAAAGCTGCAATCGAATTCATGGCATTGAATGTAAAATGCGGTTCCATCTGATTTTGAACGGTTAACAACCTTAACTCTGCCATTCTTTTTTCTGTTTCGAGTATTTCTTCGCGCTTACGCTTTTTTCTGTTCATATAAAATGCACCCAAATAAACAAAAGCTCCGGCAGTTAAAAAGAAACAAATTATCCAAAACCAATGGCTTTGATAAAATGCCGGAACAATCCGGAAAGTAAATGAAGCGTAATTATCCGACCAAACCCCATCAGAATTACATGCTTTTACCATAAGCTTATAATCGCCGGGCCCAAGATTTGTATATACGGAATAATTGTTTAATTCCGGATCCGACCAGCCATTATCGTAACCTTCGAGAAAATGCGAATATTTAACCCCTTCGGGATGGCTTAAACTGATTCCTGAATACTCAAAACGAAGATTTTTTTGTTTAGATGAAAATTGATAGGAATCTACATTAAATTCAGCTCTTTCAATTTTGTTCCATTCCATTTTATCTGAAAGCAGACTAACATTGGTGATGAAAATTGAAGGCGTCTTTGTGTTTTTTTTGTATAAATAAGGATTGAACCTGACCACACGATCGGAAGTTGGAATCCAATATTGGCCTTTAGAATCTTTGAAAATGCCATTTTGGCCAACTTCAATTCCTTGAAATCCGGTTTCTTTATTAAAAACTGTCATCTTAATTGTATCATTCCTATAAAAAGCATTTAAATCGAGCAAAGCCAAACCGGTAACCGAACCAATAATTAAGGTTGAATCACCAATCATTGATAATGAAGTTATCATGGAATTAAGACTTTGATCTTCAATTTGCCTAAATGACTTATAATCATAAAAATATAATCCTTCGGAATTGCCAATCCAAATATTTTGCAAAGAATCAACCAACAT
>JAZDJM010000202.1:0-6665 GCA_043804305.1 Bacteroidota bacterium | reverse complement strand
CTGAAAAAGATATAGACAAGATTTTAGGTGCATTTGATGATATTTACAGCAGAAACAAAGTACTGGTTACCTCTGAAAAAGATATGATGCGTTTTAAAATGTGCGATAAACGTCATCTTTTTGAAGACTTGCCCTTGTATTATTTACCCATTAAAGTCAATTTTCATAATGGAGATGGGGAAATTCTCTCTAAAAGAATTTTTAGCTATATTTCAGGGTTTAAATACTAAGCAAAAAAATAGTAGACCAGCAGTAATTTGAATTCCGGTGAGCGCATTCCCCGTCAGCTCCGCTGCGGGGTAAGCGAACAAAACACCAAAAAAGTCCTTTACAGAATCGGATTCCTCGTCAACATGCTGCGAGGAATTTCAATTTTATTCAGATATTATCCTTTTTTATTTCCAAAAGTTTACGAATAACAACCGATGCCACTAAATTTCCAAAAAGAGCCGGCATATATGAAATTGTACCAACAGTGGTTTTTTTGTTTGATTCTCCCTCAATAAAAATGACACTGTCCGGATTTGTCTTTTCCGATGAAAAAACCACAGGAAATCCTTTATGAATATTAAAGCTGTGCAGGCGTTTTCTCAATATTCTTGCCAGTTTGTCGTTATAGGATTTGGAAATATCAGCAATTTTAATCTTTGTCGGATCCATTTTTCCGCCGGCACCCATGGAGCTGACTAGCTGATGTCCGTTTTTTAGCGCCTGATAAATTAAAAACACTTTTGGAGCCAGAGTATCGATAGCGTCAACTACGAAATCATATTTTTCGGCAATTATTTCATCCAAACGTTCATCGCGTATATATTCGTTAATGGTATTCACTTCAATATCAGGATTTATGTCCTGAAGCCTGCTCTTCATCAGTTCAGTTTTGTTTTTTCCTTCCGTGCTTTTAAGAGCCAGCAATTGCCGGTTTCTATTGCTGCTTTGAATTTTATCGCCATCAATAATGGTTAGTTTTCCTATTCCGGCTCTGGCCAGTTGTTCGGCTGCATAGGCACCTACACCGCCTAATCCAACAACCAGCACATGTTTTGATGCTAATTTATCCAGTCCTTTTTGTCCGATTAATAAACGGGTTCTTTCCTGCCAGTCCATTCAATTTTTTTTGCAAAATAAATGCATTTAAGCTTAAATAAAAAACCCCATTGCTTACAACGGGGCTTAAAATATTATTTACTGGCTGATTATTTCACTGAATCCATGTGAATGATAAGTTCAAGAACTTTGGTTGAATAACCCATCTCATTATCGTACCAGGATACTACTTTTACAAAGTTGTCGTTTAATGATATGCCGGCTTCTGCATCAAAGATAGAAGTGCAGGTTTCGCCAATAAAATCCTGAGAAACTACAGCTTCTTCGGTATAACCAAGAATTCCTTTAAGTTCATTCTCAGAAGCTTTTTTCATAGCTGCTTTAATCTCATCGTAAGAGGCGCCTTTAGCAATTTTACAGGTCAAATCAACCACAGAAACGTTTCCGGTTGGAACACGGAAAGCCATTCCGGTCAATTTTCCGTTTAACTGCGGAATTACTTTTCCTACGGCTTTGGCGGCACCTGTTGAACTGGGAATGATATTTAAGGATGCTGCACGTCCGCCTCTCCAATCTTTGGAACTTGGTCCATCAACAGTTTTTTGAGTGGCTGTCATGGCATGCACGGTCGTCATTAATCCTTCGGTAATACCAAAATTATCGTTTAAAACTTTAGCAATTGGTGCCAGGCAGTTTGTGGTGCATGATGCGTTTGAAACAAAATTCATGTCGTTGGTGTACGATTTATGATTAACACCCATCACAAACATTGGAGTATCGTCTTTTGAAGGTGCAGACATAATTACTTTTTTTGCACCTGCATCCAGATGGCCTTGTGTTTTTTCTTTGGTCAGGAATAATCCTGTTGACTCAACAATGTATTCTGCACCAACTTCGTTCCATTTTAAGTCTGCAGGATTCTTCTCAGCAGTAACACGAATTTTTTGTCCGTTAACGACTAATTTGCCGTTTTCAACACTCACTTTTCCGTCAAATCTGCCGTGAACAGAATCGTAGGTTAGCATATAAGCCATATAATCAACATCAATGAGATCGTTAATTCCAACAATTTCAACAGTTGGCATTTTCATTGCAGCACGAAAAACCAATCTTCCGATTCTGCCAAATCCGTTTATTCCAATTTTAATTTTTGACATATTATATTAAATTTAATTTGATTCGAGTTTCAAAGTACCGAATAATTCTACAATTTAGCAATTTTAAATCCAATATTATTTACGCAATCGATTTCAGCTAATTCCTATTTATAAATTGTTCTGTCTGCAAACGATAAAGTATAAATACATGGATATTAATGGGTAAGAGCGGATTTTAGATTTTTTTAAAATGATACTTTTGGATGTAAGACTTATTTTCTACCATAATCTGCGGGAATTTCGCCCCACTTTTTGGTATCCCATTTTAAAACTTTATTTGAATAATCAGTTGTTCTCAGCCATATCAATGCCCTATCAACCAATTGAAAAAGCTTTTCTGTTTTCTCGTTTCGCTCTAGTTTTGAGTTTATTTGTTTTTTTCTTAGCCAGCTTAAGGCAGTTACCGAATCGGTATAAACAGGAATTTCAGAATTTTGTTTTTTCAGAAAAGCAAGTGCATGAACTATTCCCAGAAATTCACCTAAATTAACAGTTCCTACCAGAAATGGGCCTTGTTTGAAAAGCATAATTCCTGATTTGGTATCCACACCGCGGTATTCCAGAATTCCGGGGTTTCCGCTGCAGGCCGCATCTACTGAAATACTATTCCACTCTATTTCCGAACTTTTCAAGTTCATTTGAAATGCAGCCGATATATCAAAAACTTCATTTTTTGATCGTTTCATAAAATCGGTAGGATTCCCGCGAAATGCTGATTTTGCCATTTCCAGATCCGGAAAAGATTTATAAACGGCAGATTTGAAATCCTTAATCTGTTTCTGGCATTCTTCCCAGCAATCGTAAACTCCTGGTTTATGCCCTTTCCAGACTGTATAGTATTTTTTCTTTTTTCCGCCCATTTTATTTAACTAAATCCTTAAATATCAGAAATTTTTCTAATCAGCATCAAACCATCCCTGAGGGGCAATAATACATTTTCCACACGTACATCGTTTTGCACCTTGGTATTAAATTCAATGATTCCTTGTGTGTCAGAATCTCCTTTTTTAACGGGATGTAAAACTTTACCGCTCCATAATACATTATCAACCAGAATATAGCCTCCTTTTCGCACTTTTTCGAAAACAAGTTGATAATAATCAGGGAGGTTTTCTTTGTCGGCATCAATAAAAACCAAATCAAAAACGAGATCTAATTTCGGAATTATATCCATTGCATTGCCAAAATATTGAATTACCTTATTTTCAATTCCTGCTTTTTTAAAATATTTAGCGGCAATTTCTTTCAGTTCGAGGTCTATTTCGATGGTGTGGATTTTCCCTTCTTTTTTTAATCCTTCTGCTAAACATATGGCTGAATAGCCGGTATAGGTTCCAATTTCGAGGATAGTTTCTGCCTGAATCATATGCGAAATCATGCTTAAGAAACGTCCTTGTACTTTTCCACTTAACATTCGTGGGTGCAATACTTTTAAATGGGTTTCGCGGAATAAATCGTTTAAAACAGCGCTAGGCTCACTGCTGTGATTTTCAGCGTACTTTTCAATTTTTGGGTCAATCATTTCTATTGAAATATTAACATACTCATCTGATTCGGATCGAATATTTCGTTGGCTACATCCAAAATATCATTTGCTGTAATATTATTTATTTTTTGATTCACTTCTTCAAGATTACTAATTCTACCGTAACTCAGTAAACTTCTTCCGTTATTGTGCATTTTTACTGCATTCGATTCTTCTGAAATTGCAATTTGACCAGAAAACTGATGTTTAGCTTTTGTTAATTGCAAAGGGCCGAGTTTACGATTTCTTAGCAATTGCAGTTCTTTATGCACCAATTCGATGCTCTTATTGAGGTAATTCTTATCCGTTCCCATATAAACTGAAAAGTTCCCGGTATCGGTATAGGCCGTATAATTGGATTCAATGTTGTAAGTAAATCCATATTTTTCGCGGATAGCCAGATTCAGTTTGGAGTTTAATCCGGGGCCGCCCAGATAATTATTCAATAGCGAAAAAGCAATGCGTTTATCATCCTTAATTCCATAAGCGCGATTGCCAATCATGCAATGAGCCTGGAATAATCGGCGTTTTTTTATTTGATCAACCGGAATATAACCGTTAACGGCTTCCCTTATTCCAGTAGAAAGGTTAGCCGGTTTATCGGCAAAATATTTTTCGAAAAGTTTTATTAATTTGGAGAAACTAATCGATCCAACCGACGAAACGACCATTTTATCGGTATTGTAATTTTGGGAGATAAACGCTTTAACCGCCTCGCGGTTAAATGATTTTACCAATTTTTTTGTGCCTAATATGTTTTTACCTAATGGATGATCCGGAAAAAGCAGGCAATCGAAGTCATCGAATATTTGGTCGGAAGGGGTATCTTTATAAGAGTTTATTTCGTCGATAATGACTTCCTGCTCTTTTTTGATTTCTTTTTCAGGAAATACAGAATTGAATATAATATCCGAAATTAATTCGAGCGAACGGCCATAATGCTGCGAAAGAAAAGCGGCTTGAATTACAGTTTCTTCTTTTGAAGTATATGCATTTAGCTCAGCACCAACATCTTCCAAACGGCTTAAAATATGATAGGCCTTGCGTTTTTCTGTTCCTTTAAAAATAACATGTTCAATAAAATGTGCCAATCCATTTTGGTGAGGCAATTCATCGCGTGAGCCTGTATCGATAATCATTCCCAAATGAGCAACCTGCCCATTGGTTTCTTTGCCAATTTGCTGATGCACCAAACGGATGCCGTTTTTTAACTGATGTATTTGATATTCTGCCATTGCGGTGCAAAAGTAATTGTTTTTTAAATAAGTAGGTGCGACTTAATATTTGTGGTTTGCTGTCGAATTAAATCCATGCAGCGCACATTATCCATTTAGAGAAAATATATTATTTACTGAGCCAAATTTTTAACAATTTTCAGATTTTGATTTAACCCATGCTTATCCAGTTTGCTAATGATTTTGAATCCGGTTTTCTTTTATAAAGCAAATTATCAAACTCAACAGCTAAACTTCTTGCAATTGATGAATTCTTTATACCGGCTCTTACCATATTGTGAAGCATATTATCTGGATGCGAATAAGGACAAACACTTACGCATCGGCCGCAATCGGTTCCTATTTGAGTCCAATAATTGAAACAGGCTTCCTGATTTATTTGCCAACGTAAAACTCCGCCGGTTTCTTTTTGATGGGCTAATGGAATGGCTTGAGAAGGACAAGCATCTGCACATTTTTCACATTTTGTACAGAAATCAATAACGGAATAATCGTTTGTGGCTTCGTTTGTGGTAAGAGGTAAGTTGGTGGTAACTACAGCAATACGGACACGCGGCCCCGATTTTGGAGTCATTAACAAACCCATTCGGCCAATTTCGCCTAAACCGGCGTCGCGGGCAACCAATGGGCAAACAACTTCATAATTCCCGTCAATATGTGCTCTGGCTTCATAGCCCAAATTTCTTATAAAATGCGCCAGTTGAACCGCAATTTTTCCAGATTCCAGATATTGCTGCCCGGACTCCATAATTACAGAAGCCTTTGGTGCCGCCTGCATCATTTGATAATCCATTTCAACCGTAATTGCAATGGCAAACCGGTGTTTCTTTTCATAGATTAAATTGTAGCGTTCTGCTCTTCCTCCAATTGAATAAAGGTGGTAATCCTGAAGGTTTGTAATGCCGATATCGAGAGCGCCAAGTTTTTTTGACCAGGTTTTAATGTAATCCGAAATGAAATTTGCATTGAAAGTTCTTTTTATCGGCGATATTTTTCCATCTACCTCAAGTTTTAAAGCTCCAATAGTATCGAAACTGGCGTTAGCCGATGCAAAAGCCAATGGATGAAATAAAGTTGAGTTTTGATTAAGAAGGCCGGGATTTCTCCTGAATATATCGTCTGAAATTTTGTTTTTGGGTTTTCGTTGATAATAATTCTCAAATCGTTCACTGCCTGCCACAAGTTCTTTTCTGGAAAACATACTGTCTCTTTCGTCAATCCTTTGAGTTGGTATTGGATTTTTATATGTTTTATTATTTCCTAATGGGAGTAAAATAAGCAATGCAATACCCCAATATAAAGAAAGTATAATCCACAGAATTTCTGTTTTATACGGATAATCAAAATAAATAAATGCGAATGCTGTTAGCGGATCAAGTAAAAACAGCAGAAAAATTTTTGATGCTCTCTTTTCCTTTTCCAGGAATGAAATCAATGCAGCAATAAGCAATCCCAGAAAAAGAAAACCTGCGGTAATTGTCAAAAGCCATTCATTTAAAGGCATAAATGTGAATTTTTAACAAATGTGCTGAAAATAATACTAAAAAGCAACCAAAAGAATTAGTGGAGATTTAGTGAACACAATTCATCAAAGAATCAAAATGCTTTTAATAAAATTATTGCTCAAAACTTCTCAATGATTAATTGAGATTCACATAGAATAAATTGAATGTAAAGAGTTAATAATCTACTTTAGATTGC
>JAZDJM010000201.1:0-2253 GCA_043804305.1 Bacteroidota bacterium | reverse complement strand
TTTATTTATTAACTAAAAAATAAGATCATGAAATTTAAAAATTTGAAAATCGGAGTAAAGCTTGTGATTGGTTTCGGACTAATTACTGCATTATTAATCATAATTGGTGCAAGACAGGTAATAAATCTGAATAAATTGAATTATCAAAAGAACAATCTGATTGAAAGCTTCAATATGGCCGATCATTTGATGGAAGCCAAAAACAACCTGTCAAAAGACATGCAACTGGTAATGGAAATACTGGCTGTTAATAAAAATGAGGATTTTGAAAATTACTGGAAAGAACATCAGGTAGTTATGAATATTTATGACAGGAATATGAGCGAATTGCTCAAAAGTGCGAGTGATAAAAGCTGGGGAATACTTCATGAAGATGATAAAAATGAAATACATACAAAAATAGTTGAAATAGAGAATATTCATAACTCAACTATTATACCTCAGTTTGATCAATTAAAAGAAAAACTGGAACAGAAACTGGGCTATGGAAAAAAAGCCATTGATAAAAACTTGCAGGCTGGCTTAAATACACTTGATAAAAGCATTGATGCAACCAGTGAACTGGTTATGGTTGATTTGGTTCAGTTGGAAAATATTATTACAACAATTGTTGATGAATCTATAGCCACGTCAAAATCAACCTCAGATAAAATAAGAGTAGAGCTGATGATTTTCATTGCCTTAGGTCTGATTTTCTCAATCTTTTTTTCCATTATAATCATCAGATCAATTACCATTCCTATTAGAAAAGCAGTTGAACTTTCAGATAAAATTGCCAAAGGCGATTTGTCTGCAACATTGGAAATTGACCAAAAAGACGAGGTAGGCCAACTTGGTGTTGCAATTAACAGAATGGTGTTGACTTTTAAGGACGGTGTTACCATTTTATCGAAGATCGCTGATGGAAATATTACCGGGGCCTCCCATGATGTTGAAAAGAATGACAGGAACGGCGATTTTGACATTGCGCTGAAATCAACCGTAAAACAATTAAAAGTGAGTATCGATTTGGCCAAAAAAGTAGCAGCAGGCGATCTCACAACCGAAATTAAAATAAATCAGAATGAAGAAGGGCAAGAACTTGATAAAGCCCTGTATGAAATGGTTACCAGGTTAAAAGAAATAGTTGACAATATTAGCAGAAGCGCTGAAAATATTGCCTCATCAAGCCAACAGATCAGCCAGGGATCTCAGCAGATTTCACAAGGTGCAAGTGAGCAGGCTTCTGCTACTGAAGAAGTAGCTTCTTCAATGGAAGAAATGACTGCCAACATTCAGCAAAGTGCTGAAAATTCTCAGCAAACAGAAAAAATTGCCATATTATCTTCACAAAGTGTCAAAACCGGTTATGAATCTTCATCAACCACGGCAAAATCAATGAAAGAAATTGCTGAAAAAATTCAAATTGTGAATGACATTGCTTTTCAAACCAATATTCTGGCATTAAATGCAGCGGTTGAAGCTGCAAGGGCAGGCGAACATGGAAAAGGTTTTGCAGTTGTTGCTGCCGAAGTAAGAAAACTTGCTGAGAGAAGCAAAATTGCCGCTGATGAAATTGGAAAAGTTTCAAAAAATGGCGTGGCTATTGCTGAAATGGCTGGAAAACAACTAGAAGCAGTGGTTCCTGAAATAGAAAAAACAGTCAGGTTGGTTCAGGAAATTTCTGCCGGGTCCCAGGAGCAAAATTCAGGCGCTGATCAAATCAATAATGCCATGCAACAGCTAAACCAGGTTACACAGCAAAATGCAGCAGCTTCTGAAGAACTTGCCAGCAGCGCTGAAGAACTGACTGGCCAGGCATTGCTGCTCAAAGAGGTGGTTTCTTTTTTCAGGCTAAAGGATGAAACTTATAATAAAGCCAGGCAGGAAACTTCAAAAAAGAATATTAATTCTAAAACTGTAAAAACAGGAATTAAGCAACCTGTTTTGGAACACGTTGGTAATAATGGAAAAAATCACAAATTTGATATTACAGATCATCTGGACAATGATTTTGAAAATTTTTAGATAATACCTCTGAGAAAATGCCAATAAAATAGATACAAACGGGAAAATCGTAAATCAACATGGAAACCAGGAATATGACGTTAAATTATCAGACAGCAATTCTTTCAGATCACGATTTTAATAGATTAAGCAGTTTTATTTTCAGCCAGTTTGGAATTAAAATGCCAATGGAAAAGAAAGTGATGCTGCAAAGCAGGCTGTTAAGGCGCTTGCGTGCCTTAAATATGGCTTCTTTTAAAGAATTAA
>JAZDJM010000200.1:0-4379 GCA_043804305.1 Bacteroidota bacterium | reverse complement strand
AGCTGATTTGTAATCAGCTGGTCGGGGGTTCGAATCCCTCTATCGGCTCATCATTTTTTAGGGGAGATTCCAGAGTGGTTAAATGGGGCAGACTGTAAATCTGTTGGCTAAGCCTTCGGAGGTTCGAATCCTTCTCTCCCCACAAAAAGTTCTTGATTAATATAATTTTCAGCGGGAGTAGCTCATTTGGTAGAGCGAAAGCCTTCCAAGCTTTAGGTGGCGAGTTCGAGCCTCGTCTCCCGCTCAATTGAAACCTTCAGATTTATTTCTGAGGGTTTTTTTTATTGTGACCCTATTTCTAAAAGACGAATTCAAATGGATATAAAAAAAGGCTGCTGAAATTTTTCAGCAACCTTTTTTGTCGAAATTTTGATTGTATTTAATTGAAAATATATCTTATCCCAAATTGCATTTGCCATTTCGAAGCCACTGAAAAATCATCAACATATGACTCTTTTAAATTAGTATCGAAATTGTAATAAGGAATATTAGTATTCGCAACACCATTAACGGTAATTGGATTATAGGTTCTGGCAAATTGACGAACTCCCCAGGCAGAAGTTATCATATTTCCAATATTCATTACATCCAAAGATAATTGAATGGTGTTTCTCTTTCCTTTAACATTAAAATGGAAATCCTGCATAAAACGGAAATCCCACTGTGCAAACCAAGGTAAAGATGCACCATTTCTTTCAGTATACATTCCACGACGTGTACTTAAATAAGGATCCTGCTCAATAAAAGCATTCAATGCAGCCCACTGTTCAGCAGCATTTGGAGCGGTAACTCCAACACCATTTACAACGGTTCCAAAATGAATATCGTTAGAATGTCCGGGAACATAAAGTAAATCGTTATTTATGATACCATCCTGATTTAAATCGCCGGCATAAGTGTATGAATAACGGTCGCCTTGTCCGGCTTCAATAAACATAGCAAATGTTGATGTCATTGATTTATAGCTCTTTTGATACATCCAACTGGAGATAAAGCGATGCTTTAAACCATAGCGTGACCAAGATAATTGTGGGAAATTAGGATTTCCTACAACGGGATTTCTCTGGAAAGCATCAGCAGCAATTTCAGCAGGAATTGAAGTATAATCTTTTGACTCCTGATAAGTATAAGCCAAATCAGCAGTTAGCCCGAATTCAAAAGTTTTCTGAACTTTTCCGGTTAAGCTGTACTGATATCCTTCGGCCACATTATCCATAACAATTGCACCTGCATCAAGGAATCCTATCGAGTTTGGACTGGAAGAATAGATGTTTACTTCATTAAATCCGCCAAATATTTCACGAGAATCACCAGTTCCCCTTAAGGTTTCACTTGGTGTTCCCATATTGTAATTTCTGTGAACTACAGCATTAATGTCTTTTCCATAAATTCCTTCAGCGCTAGCAAACCAACCGTTTTCCATTTTCCAATCGATAGCTAAGTTGCTTTTCCATACTTGTGGAAAATGGAAGTCTTCTGAAGTTGCATTCACCTGGAAGGTATAGCCGGGGAAAATACCAGGATTTGAAGATTGATTACCTAACCAAACAAAAGGAATTCTTCCGGTAAATATACCGGTTCCTCCACGGAAACGAAGGCTGTTATCACCTTTGGCATCGTAATTAAATCCAAATCTTGGCGACCACATCAAACGAGAAGATGGCCAAATCGATGGGTCAACAGTAACCGGATTACCGTTTTCATCAACGAAACCTTCAAAATTTGCTGATTCTCTGGTTGCTGCAGATTCGTAAATCGAATTTAAATACATCGGGCCGTCAACACGCAAACCAAAGGTTAACTTAAGTTTATCAGTAACATCAAATTCATCCTGAAAATAAACGCCAACCTGAGCCACATCAACTTCCGACATTGCAAACGCTTTTTGCTGCGAAGCAGTTACTTCAGCATTAAAATCCATATCGGCAGAAGTAGTTGCAAGAAATTCGTTTACTCCGCCAAAGAACATATGCCAAGGATAATAGAACAGGTTGAAAGAGTTGTTAAATTTAAAAATCTCAACGTTTACACCTGCCGTAAGGGTGTGTTTTCCTAAATATACGGTTAAGTTGTCAGTAAACTGGAAAACATCCTGATCGAGCAAATTGTGAGTTGAAAACATTTCTGATCCTGCTGTTATTGCTAAATTTCCGTTTGCATCAAAAATATCGATAACAGGAAATGGAGCAGAATGAGGATCGCGGGTGTCTCTAAACATTGTATAACCAACCAATACCTTATTTGCAATTTTGCTTGAGAAAATAGAATTTAATTCACCAACCACAGAATGAATCTTATTATTAATGGTGTAAGATGAATTCTCGAAAGGAAGTCTGAAACTTGTAGGTCCGCGACCAATAATTGCTTCCGGATGAGGAAGAATATCTTTCCAAGCATCAAGCATATTATAGCGTAAGGTTAAATTGTGGTTCTTGGCAATGTTCCAATCCAATTTTGCTAAAAATTTATTGTTATAAGTTTCGTGATTATAGCCTTGATAAGCACCCGGATCATATCCCCATTCATTGATTAAATGTTGTTGAACCGCAATAATATCAGCCTCAGGCACAGAGGTAACATTAGGATCAGATGAATTTGTAGTGTTTCTTGCAATGAAACCGTGAGCCAATTGATCCCTGCGCTCAGCTTCGGCATTAATAAAGAAGAACAATTTATTTTTGATAATCGGACCGCCAAAACTTAAGCCGGATTGACTAGTATTGAAGTCGAGATTGGGTGCATCATGACCTGCAATCTTAGTTCCAATCATTTTTTCATTTCTCAAAAATGTATAAATGCTGGCTTTAAATTCGTTGGTACCGGATTTAGTAACGGCATTTACACCCGCACCAGTAAATCCACCTTCACGAACATCAAATGGAGCGAGAGATACCTGAATTTGTTCAATAGCATCAAGTGATACAGGCTGAGCATCAGCTTGTCCGCCCGGTGTGGCATAATCCAATCCAAAAGAATTATTGAAAATTGAGCCATCCAATGAAAAGTTATTGTACAAATTATTTCTTCCACCAAAACTGTTTCCGTCACTTTGCGGAGTAAGCCTTGTTAAATCGGCAGAGCTGCGTGAAATACTTGGTAAAGACTGAATCTGACGGCTATTGATGTTTGTCATAGCGCCAGTTTGTTCGGCACTCAACTCGCCTTCTTTTCTCGATAGAATTTCAACCTCGGCCAGTTCTGTTGCACTGGCTTTTAGCGTAATATCAACGTTAAAGGTTTTGTTCAATTGCAAATAAATACCGGTTTCCTCAGCATTATCGTATCCAACAAATGAAACAAAAACAGAGTATGGACCGCCAACACGCATATTTCGAATCTGAAATCCACCATCATCCATCGAAGTAGTTCCATATTGAGTACCGGAAGGAGTATGAACCACAACCACATTGGCCATCGGAATGGCCTCTCCGTTATTGTCGATCACTTTCCCCGATATAGAAGAAGTTGTAACACCCTGACTATAAGCGTTTGGCATTGCCATAATTATAGCCATAAAAACTAGAAGCAAAAATTTATTTCTCATTAATCTATAGGTTTAGTTAAATTAATTTTACCTTATGCAAACATATTAACTTTAACAAACTTTAACAATAAAATAACATCCTATTAACATATTACGTTTTTATCATATGAAATTCATAACTGTTTGCTATTGTGTGTTTTATGGAAATTGAAATAAACACAAATATTAATTTATTTTTTAAAACGAGTTATAAGAAAGACTTGAGTGTATTTCAGGCTCATTACCTAATACTCAGAGCTGAAGAATCAAAAAACCGATGGGATTCTCAAAAAAACAGAAATTTAACTTATTATTTATACTTATTCTAAACGAGAGTTTAAATACCTAAATATTTTTTATATATTTGCATAAATTTAAAATATAATACTATGAAAATCAACAGATACGAAGACATATCTCAAATTGAAAGAGAAGCAAAAAAAGATTATATCGATCGCCATTCTGCTTTTGTGCACTGTGCCGACAAAGCCACAAAAGGCGAAAAATTTAAGGTGAAAGTAATGGTTGGTGATGAATACAAACATCCGGATGATTTTGATCATTACATTCAATATGTACAATTATGGAATGGCGAAATGATGCTTGCACAGGCTAATTTCTCAGCAGGAGCTATGGGGAATACTCCGGCAAATCTGGAAGTGGATTTTTACATTGTTCCTTCAAAAGGAATGAAATTAATTGCCCACGCTTTCTGTACTAAGCACGGCTTATGGCAAAGCGATGAAGTAAGTGTTGAAGTTGAATAAACATATTTCACTTAGAAAGTAAAAAAGGCAAAACCCGGGTGGTTTTGCCTTTTTTTTACCATTGAATAGCAATTATTCAAATCTAAAAG
>JAZDJM010000199.1:0-5296 GCA_043804305.1 Bacteroidota bacterium | reverse complement strand
CATTTTTCAACATCCGGCATATCCAGATATCTTTCTTGTCCCCAACCTGTTTCTCCACCATGGCCAGTATAGCTAATAATTAACGCACCCTTTTCTATTCGTTCGTTAATAGCTTCGTTAGCTTTGGGATATCGCTGACCCGCAGGTGTTGTAACCTGCTGATAGGCATCCATATATATCTTATCAAGATTTGCAGCCGGAAAATACGACTCTACCAAATTTGCTAATTCATCAGCCTGACTTATATGCAAATTATTATCTTCATCATCGGCAACAAAACAAATTATGTTTCTCCAATCTCCAAAAACCGCTGCACCCGGATTAGCATAATTTTTAATCTTAACGACCGCCTGATTGGCTTCATCCAGATTGGCAACTGGCAAACGTCCAATGCCAATATCTATATCATCAAAATACAAATCACCTTCGTCAACATCTAAAAATCCAAAATAATCATCAATTGCAACTGAAGTAATTGGGTCGAAACTTTCATAGGTTTCAAATGTAGGAACAAGATTTGTGCTTGGTGTAATTTTATTTAAATAATCGTATGAAGCATCTCCGAAAAGGAGCAAATAGCGTAATAGTGTAGAAGCATCGGAATGTGTATACACACTGCGCACAAAATCCCGTATTGCAGAAACATCCTGCTTTCCGCTCGAAAATTCGTTATAAATCTGATAAAGTGGAACAACATTCACTTTCAGGCCTTCATTTTGATGAAATTCTGCCAATTCTCCTGCCGGAGATAAAAACTCTTTTGGGCAAACAATAAGCATGTCGATATTTGCAATTTGATGCAAATTTTGATTTTGTATTTTTTCAACAAAAGTTACCGAATTGGCCATTGCCGGAGTAAACGCAATAAATTCGCGTAATATCTCAGTGTTTACAGTAAATACAATCGAATTCCCACTTAAATTTCCCTGAATTGTAGAAACATTCGTCAAATTGCTAACATCCCATATTAAGGTGCTTGCACTTGCATTATTAAGGGTAAACTTACTTATCCTCGAAGGCCCGACAGATTCTATATTCCTGAATATTAACTGACTGGCTCCTAAAGTCAAATGTCTTTTTACATTTATTGAAATATAATCAAGCCAACCAACAGAACCTGAAAGCGGCCTATTATATAATAAGTCGATTTCAATTCCGTTTGACGAAGCCAAAGTAAATTGCTTCTCGAAAAAATTTGAGTATGCAAAGGCCGGGTAACTACCAGTTGGAATTTTGCTAATACTTACACTGCCTAAACTTTGGCTATTATACGAATAGGTAAAAGAGCTTGTTGCTGAGGATCTTGCAACAACTTCTGAACGAATATTAGCGGTTGAACCAGCAACTAAATTATCAATATTAAATTTGAATTTAGCAGAATTAACAAACTCAAATTTATCGCCAACCCATCTCCTACCCGATCCAATTAAGTTGTAGGTCTCATTTTCAATAAAATCATAATCTGTAAATGTATTGACTTCAAAATTGGATACATCATTGCTTTGATTCAGGTTTTCTATTCGTTTACCATTTGAATTTCCGATGTTAACAAAATAATAAGCATTTCTATCGTAAATATTAAGCTTGTGTTCGAAAGTGTTCTTTGCTAAATTATACTCCCATAAATCAGGGCCTTGGGCATAAAAGAGAATATAATCTGTAAGATCAAACTTGCCATCATTACCATCTACCAATTGTATTGGCAATTCAGGAATATCCGGATATCTAAAATCAGAATTCTTTTCTTTTAACATACCGCCAAAACCATAAACAGCAATTTTTGCCGGATTTAAGCTTGCAAGGTTTATGCCGGCATTTTGTAAATCAGTTCCTGTAATTTTGTGAATTCCACTTTTATTCACACTGAATTTATACCAATTGCCTGAAGTCATTACTGAATTCTCTGCAAAAGCATGCTCATTTGATTTCCTTTTTTCATTAGAGGGATTATAGTTTATCTCCAGAGTAAAAGATTTCAGTAAATCGATTGAATTGAGCAAACTATTTTTTACAAACGGTAAAAATTCAATACGGGCATATTTTCCAGCATTATCTTCTTTAATGCTATAGGAGATACTAATTTCAGGCTCAACGGTAAGAAAAGCTGGATGAAGTTTCTCTTCGTTAATCGCAAAAGCAAAATTAAATTGCTTATTATGCAAAACCACATTGATTTTTTCGACCTTATGTTCCAGTCTAAAGTCAAATCTAAAGGATGGCAATAATCCAAATGCATCATTATAAACTGCATCTGAAAAATTAAGAATTGGAATAATCTCATCGGTATTACCGGTGTTGTAAACAACTGGTTTCCAATTTATTTCAAATTTTTTATAAATACTTTGCGAGAAAAGTAAAGTATTTATCAAAAGAAAAAAAACAAGCAAAACTCTTTTTTGCATTTTAAATTTTATTATTCCATCAACATTTTGTACCAAAGCACAATGATACTCAATTTTTGAAAATTCTATTTTGAAAAAACTAATTTTAAGAATTATTTATGGTTTCTAGTAGTAGGCTAAAAAAATCGCAAATTTTCTTAATCAAAAACAATAGTTTCCTTTCCAAAACGTTTATCCAACATCAATATTGTGAAAAATTGCCTATTAATTGCTTTATAATTTTTTATCAATACGAAATATATTTGTAATATTGTTACTTAAAACGGAACTCAAACACCTGAAAGTCGCTATGAATAGAAGAATTGCTGCGTACACAACATTTATTCTTCTTGTTTTTACTGCCGTGAATACAAGCGCACAGGATGTTACCATTTCGCAGTTTTTAGCTAACCCCTTACTTACCAATCCTGCACTGACAGGTTCGAGGAAAGGCTTGCTAACAACCGTCACTTACAGAAATCAATGGCCAAATTTATTCACAAGTTTTGAGTCAGCCGCAGCAACTTTAGATCAGAATCTTGCAAAGTTAAATTCAGGAATAGGAGCATCTTTTGTTAGCACTAAAATAGGTGGCGACGCATTAATCTCCTTAGTATTAAGTACTTATTACGCCTATCACTTAGAAGCAACTAGCGATTTAATGTTTAATTTCGGAATAAAGGGTACTTACTTTTATAAAAGTATCAACTGGACACGAATTATTTCATCGGTGCAATATAGCTCTGTCAGAGAAATGGTTGGTGTGGAATTGGGCAATCCAAGTACCAGCATACAAAACTTTGATTTTAGTCTGGGCACAAGCTTTTCCTATAAAAATGTTTTATATGGAGGCCTCTCAGTTGATCATATAACAACACCAAATATTTCTTTTTTTAAATATGATACATTAACAAATCTTGGCATCAAAACTTCTATATTTGTTGCTGGAAATGTATCAAGCGGAAAAAGAATTTTTAGAAGAATAAAGAATTCAACCCTAAGCTATACGCCAATGATATTTTATCAGGGTAATTCTGATTTTAAACAGCTTAGCCTTGGTTCATATCTTAATGTCGGTTTTTTGGTTTTGGGAGCCTGGTACAGAAAGGATTTTAATAATGATGGCAGCATGATTGGACTAATTGGAACCAAACTTAATCAATTCTATCTGGCGTATAGTTTTGATTATACTTTGACCTATAATCCGGTTTATGACGGAGGAGCCCACGAAATTACTTTATCGTTTAATATTGATAATCAAAGATATAATAGAAACTCAACAAAACTTGGGCGAATTCCATCGCCAATTTTTTAGATAAATAAAAAGATTAAATAAAAACTGAAATAATGTACACATTTCGAAAAACAGTAAGTATGATTTTGATGGCAATCCTGATTGTCGCCTTAGGATCGTGCGGAAAAAAACAAAACAACTCGCGTACAACTGGTTGGAAATATAACGATCCTGACAATGGCGGTTTTGGTGTATCAAAGTATATTGAACAAGAAGCCGGCCCGGGGCTGGTCTTAATTGAAGGAGGAACTTTTGTAATGGGAGCAACTCAGGAAGCAACCATTTTTACAAATAATAATACACCTGTTCGCATTACAGTTCGTTCTTTTTATATGGATCAAACCGAAGTTTCGAATATTGATTATTTGGAATATTTACATTGGTTGAGCCGGGTTTTTGGGAATAAATATCCCGAAGTACATCGTAAAGCTTTGCCGGATACCCTGGTTTGGAGACAACGACTTGCCTATAACGAGCCATTAGTTAATAATTACCTACGCCATCCTGCATACAAGAATTATCCTGTTGTAGGTGTTTCGTGGATTCAGGCTAATGATTATGCAAAATGGCGTACAGATCGGGTTAACGAACAAAGATTAGTCAATGCAGGAGTTTTAGGTTTAGATTTAAATCAGCACGACGAATACAACTTTAATACTGAAGCTTATTTGGTGAACCAGTATACCAGTCAGGTTGATGCAAAGCGTCCAATAAAAAACGTTGGTTTTAATCCGGAAGATCCTAATAGTCAAGAGTTCAGAACTTCAAAAATGGAAGATGGTATTATCTTGCCAAACTACCGCTTGCCTACGGAAGCAGAATGGGAATATGCAGCTTTAGGATTGATTGGAAATTCAGAATTTGAACGAATCAGTCAAAGAAAAAAATACCCATGGAATGGAAATAGCCTTCGCTCTGAACAAAATAAATATTACGGAAAATTTGTAGACAATTTTAAAAGAGGAAAAGGTGATTATATGGGCGTTGCCGGCTCAAGTAATGATGGTTCTGATATTCCAACAGAAGTTGGCTCATTCTATCCTAATGATTTTGGCCTGTTTAATATGGGTGGTAATGTAAGTGAATGGGTACTGGATGTATATCGCCCAAGCACTTTTGAAGATTGGGATGATTTGGGTTCTTTCAGAGGAAACGTTTTTCAAACAATGGTCCGCGACCAAAATGGATTCATTCAGGTTAAAGACTCATTGGGAAGAATACGTTACCGCGATGTTACCGTTGAAGAAAGTGAAAACCGCAAAAACTACCGCAAAGCAAATAATATAGATTATCTGGATGGTGATTTTGCATCGGAAGCAAGAACTGACGCCAGCTGGCACTCAAAATTAGGTTCTGACACAACCTCCATGTATAATTTCGGAAAAACATCCATGATAAATAATCAGGCACGAGTATATAAAGGTGGTTCTTGGAAAGACGGACCTTATTACCTGAGTCCGGGTGTACGACGTTTCTTAGATGAAAATGAAGCCGCAGATTATATCGGATTTCGTTGTGCAATGGATCGTGTAGGAGCTTCAGTAAGCACTAAAAAATAAAAAGAAAACAATACTTATAAAGCCCCATTTGCTTTGGCCAATGGGGCTTGCTTTTATACAAA
>JAZDJM010000198.1:0-2097 GCA_043804305.1 Bacteroidota bacterium | reverse complement strand
TGTTGTTGGCAAGGTTAGAAAAGATATCATTTTTCCGGTTAATGATTTATTGATGAGTGTGCCGAATTTAAAGCCTCTTTTCATTCCCATCAATAAACATGGAAGCAATAACGAAAATGTACGAATCATAGATAATGCCTTTGCATCCAATGTACTGATGCTTTATTTTCCGGCAGGTTTGGTTTCAAGGCGACGAAAAAAAGTGATAGAAGATTTGGAATGGAAGAAAACGTTTATCCGTAAATCGCGCGATTATAAACGGGATATTATTCCGGCATATATTGAAGGAAGAAACTCTTCTTTTTTTTACAGCTTGGCAAACTGGAGAGCAAGACTAGGCATAAAAATGAATATTGAGATGCTTTTTTTGGCCGATGAAATGTTTAAGCAAAAAAGCAATGAAATAAGAATTACTTTTGGCGAACCAATTCCTTATCAAACTTTTGACAGGAAGAAAAAAGACAATGACTGGGCAAAACTTGTGAAACAACAGGTTTATGCCATTAGAAACAGATTTAAAAAATTATGAATCCATTATGCAGAATATCATTCCTAAAATTAGTAGAGCCGTTCTTGATAAAGAGTTGAATAAAGAAATATTCTTTACCGACACCAATAATGGAGGAAATGAAATATACATTTTTACTTCTAATGAGCGTCCAAATTTGATGCGCGAAGTAGCAAGACTTCGTGAAATAACTTTCAGGGAAGCCGGCGGCGGAACAGGCAAAGAGATGGATATGGATGACTATGATATTGGTGAAAAGCCGTTTAAGCAGCTCATCGTTTGGAATCCGAGTGATAAAGAAATAATAGGCGGGTATCGATTTATTTGTGGAAGAGATATTAAGATTGTTGATGGCGATGTAAAAAGTCCAACCACCGGATTATTTAAATTCTCAGAGAAATTCATCAAAGAATATTTACCTCACTCCATTGAATTGGGAAGATCTTTTGTTCAGCCCAATTATCAACCTACTTTTAATTTGCGTAAAGGCATGTATTCGCTGGATAATCTTTGGGATGGTTTAGGGGCATTATCCGTTGAATATCCGGAAATAAAATATTTATACGGCAAAATGACCATGTATACCGATTATAATGTGTATGCACGCGATACATTATTATATTTTCTAAGAAATTTTTTCCCTGATCCTTATCAACTTATTCAACCTCATGAATCTATCGTAGCTAAATATCCGGATTCAGAATTTGAGCCACTTTTTACAGGCACAACCTATGAAGAGAATTACAAGATTTTGGTTAGAACTGTACGTAAATACAAGGAGAATATTCCGCCATTGGTAAATGCCTATATGAATTTATCAGCAAGTATGATGATTTTTGGCACGGCTGTAAATCATCACTTTGGCGAAGTTGAAGAAACAGGAATGCTCATTACTATTGAAGATATTTACGAAAAGAAAAAACATCGTTACGTTTATACCTATTTGCAAAAAATTCAGCAGAATATTCAACAAAACATTAAATCGCTCAGGCATTTAAGAAATGATCGTAAAAACAGCTAAGTTTTTAGTTAGTAACAGTTATTATCAAAGTTGCCCTGTTCCTGATAAACCGGAATATGCTTTTATTGGTCGTTCAAATGTTGGTAAATCATCGTTAATTAATCGGATAACGGATAAAAAAGGGCTGGCCAAAACTTCAGGAAAACCTGGAAAAACCCAATTAATTAATCATTTTTTAATCAATGAAGAATGGTATCTGGTAGACTTGCCCGGCTATGGATATGCCAGCATTCCGCTTAAAATAAAAGCAAAATGGGAAACCATGATAAGCGGATATTTGCAAACCAGAAAAAACCTTCTAAACACTTTTGTTTTAATTGACATCAGGCATGAACCTCAAAAAATAGATTTAGATTTTATTGAAAACCTGGCTGAACATCAAATGCCTTTTTCACTTGTTTTTACAAAAGCGGATAAACTTACAAGTCAGAAGTTGGCTGCGAACTTAAAATCCTATACCGATTTCTTGAGCGAAAGCTGGGAGGAACTGCCTCAGCTATTTGTTACTTCCGCAGAAAACGGTTTAGGAACTGAAGTGATTCTCGACTTTATTGAAAAGACAAATAAG
>JAZDJM010000197.1:0-7023 GCA_043804305.1 Bacteroidota bacterium | reverse complement strand
TGGTTTATAATTTCAATCAGATTATGATTTACTCTTACTATTCCTGAGTCTTTCATTTCTTTGAGAGAACGTATAAAACTTTCTTTCGTCATGGCAGCCAAATCTGCGAGATCCTGACGGCTCAGGCTCAAATTAAAAGTGTTGTTTTGATAAATTTCGTTCCTTAAATAGAGCAAAACCTCGGCAACTCTGCCCGCCATACTTTTAAAAGTCAGGTTTGCCAATTTATTTGTAAGGTGTATTATGTTTTCATTTTTTATACTAATAAGCTCTACGGCCATTTCTGTGTTTCTTTGAAGCAATATACCAATATCATTCGAGGAAATTAGGCAAAGCTTAACATCGGTTAGGGCCTGAACAGTTAAATGGTGAATATTATCTGTAAACAAGCCCATACTTCCGCATAACCCACCATTTTTTACGATATTAATCAAGATATTACTGCCCGTTGGCCTTTCAAAATAAACTTTTGCCATACCATCTCTGAAACATGCAAAATGAGTAAGGGCGGTTCCTTGTTTAAATATTACCTCTCCGGCTTTAAATGTCACTTCTCTACGGTCTGCATGCAAGGATTCAAACTCCAGAGGATTCAATTTATTAAAAAGAGCCGGAGTTTTGTCGCAACAACAAATGGTGCAATTCCCAAGATGAGTACAATTTTTCATGGTAGAAAAGTCCTTAGTTTATATACATTGACAATTATCAATCAAATATAGTCAAACTATACTTATCACTACAATATTTAACAAGAATTTAAATATTTAAGTATCAGAATATTGTTATTTTATTAACAATAGGGCGTGGCTTTTTTAACCAATTCTCTTAAATTAAAACATTAAGGCATATTCTTTAGAATTCTGATAAAACCTGAAGGCTTTTGATTTTATCCTTATTTAATTGGATTTTCAATTGGTCAAGATTATCAAATTTAATTTCGTCTCGAATACGTTCAATAAAAAAAATACTTAGGCGGATTCCATAAATATCTTTCGAAAAATTAAACAAATGTACCTCAGTTGTAAATTCGTGCTTTTCAAGCTTAACGGTTGGCCGGTAACCAATATTTGCCATTCCTTTGTACTGGTTATCATTACATTGTATTAATACGGCATATACTCCCTGTTCGGGAATCAGTTTGTTTTTATAGGAATCTTTAACATCTATATTTGCAGTAGGATAGCCAAGCGTTCTCCCAATTTGATTTCCATGTATAACTGTTCCACTAATGCTGTATGGATAACCCAACAAACGATTTGCTTCACAAATTAGTCCTTCTTTCAGGAATTTGCGAATTTTTATTGACGTAATATTCTGTTTTTGAACCTCTTCCATTGGAATTTCTTCAACCTTAAAATCATACTTTTTCCCTAATTCGTTCAATTGGATAAAATCGCCTTCTCTACCATATCCAAAATGATGAGAAAAACCAACGACCAATTCTTTTACATGAATTTTATCGACTAAATAGTCTTTTATAAAAGACTCAGAGGTAATTTTAGAGAAATCATTGGTAAATGGAATAACCAGCAAATAGTCGACGCCAATATTACGCAACAATTCTTCTTTTTCGCTTTGGATATTTAATAATCTGATTCTTTTTTCATCGGAGGTGTATAAAACTTCCTCGGGCGAAGGATTAAAGGTAATAATAACAGTTTGTCCTATATTTTGATCAGCAATTTTTTTTACACGCTCAATCACTTTTTTATGGCCGAGATGAACGCCATCAAACATTCCAATAGTAACCACCGGATAATCCAAAACAGGAAAATTGTTTATGTTGGTTATGATTTCCAAATTTACTCTTTTATTAAAGAATCTGTATTAATGCAGTTTCCTGTTTGCGGATATTCTTTTGTGAAATTTAGCGATTTAGAGTTTCTTGGTATAAACTTTTTCGCCACCAAAACACTAAAATACAAAAGTGCACAAAAAATATTATATCGCATACTCATAAAAATAATTTAGACATTTCGAAATTAAACCAGTTTGTTATCCACTAAATATTCAGCAATTTGAACGGCATTGGTAGCTGCTCCTTTTCTTAAATTATCTGATACTATCCACATATTCAAAGTTTTATCCTGACTTAAATCTCGTCGAATTCTGCCTACAAACACTTCATTCTTTCCCTCAGCAAATTTAGGCATCGGATAATAATTTGTTTTTGGATTATCCTGAACAATGATTCCCGGAAAATTTTCCAATAAATCATAAATTTTTTCAATTTCAAATTCTCGTTTAAACTCTACGTTTACACTTTCTGAATGTCCACCAAAAACAGGAACCCGAACCACCGTTGCGGTAATACGTATACTCTTGTCATTTAGTATTTTATGTGTTTCATTAACCAATTTTTCTTCTTCGGTTGTATACCCGTTATCCAGAAAATCGCCACCGTGAGGGATTAAATTTAAATCGATAGGATGAGGATAAAACATCTGCGGTTTTTCACGGCAAATGCGCTCGTCCTGCATTTGTCGAACTGCCTTTGCTCCTGATCCGGTTACCGATTGATAGGTTGATATGACCAATCGATTAATACCATAAACCTGATGCAATGGAGCTAAAGCCATTACCATTTGAATAGTGGAACAATTGGGATTTGCAATTATTTTATGTTTGGAACTCAGAATATGACCATTAATTTCAGGAACCAGCAAGGGAATTTCTTTTTCCATTCTCCAGGCTGATGAATTATCAATAACCACGGTTCCTTTTGCAGCAAACTGAGGCGCCCAGATTTTTGAAGTTTGTCCGCCTGCCGAAAAAATAGCAATTGACGGTTCTAAATCAACGGCTTCCTGAAGGCCAATTACCAAAATTTCCTTTCCTTTAAAAAAAATTGATTTCCCGACAGAACGCTCACTTGCCACAGGAATAAGCGCATTTATATTGAGTTTGCTGCTTTCCAAAACTTTCAGCATTACACTTCCAACGAGGCCAGTAGCTCCAACTAATGCAATTTTCATATGTTTATAATTTTAAATTTCGGACACATGGAATAGCCAAAAAGTATATAATCATTCCGGTTGGTGATTTTTTAATCATGGCTATTTCATATGTTTATAATTTGTTTTTTATTTGGCTTCGCCGATCTCGTAAACTCGGTTGTCTGTGAGAACCGCTTGATGTACAATAATTATCAATATTTGCGCTTAATAATTAGTGTAATCACGCCCGTTTCATTTTATTAGAATATTACAAGCAAAAGTAGTATTTTTAGAACGAAATTCATGATCATCAATTTGAATATTTAAACACAATTTAATCTTTACTCAGTGAAAACATTACTTATCCTTTTGCTGTTTCTGCCATTAATGCTGTGGAGCCAGATTAATGATGATTTTTCGGATAGTGAAATTTTAAACAACCCAAGCTGGATTGGCGATGTTGGAATTTTCAAGGTAAATACTTCTTATCAGCTTCAGCTCAATCAGTTAAATCCACGAACTGATATCGCAAATATAACTTACCTTTCAACTTATCTGGGTTTAAACGATAGTTTGGAATGGAATTTTTCAATTCGATTAAATTTCAGCCCATCTGACGATAATAAAGCCAGAGTTTATCTGCTGGCCGACAAAAGTGATTTAACCCAACCGCTAAACGGATATTTTTTACAGTTCGGGGAAGCGTTAAGCACGGATGCTATTGAGCTGTTTTACCAGCAGGGAACTCAAATTCAATCGGTTTGCCGTGGAACAAATGGCAAAATTGCTGCTGCTTTCGATATTGATGTAAAAGTGATTTTCAAAAGAGATGGCTCCTGGCTAATATATGTCGACTGGAATAAAACAGCAAACTATGTATTGGAATGTAGTGGAAATAACCAAAACCTGATTCCAAATCCTTATTTCGGTTTTTTATGCAGATACACGAGTTCAAATGCCACACGATTTTATTTTGATAATGTAAAGGTTAATTACATTTATAAAGATACAGAAGCTCCTATCGTATTGAGTTTAGATGCAATTTCACCTGCCGAATTACGATTGATTTTTAATGAAGCTGTAAACACAACTGCTGCAGGAAATATTGATAATTACCTGATTCAACAAAGCAATGAAAAACCAACTTCTGTCACACTCAATCCTTTAAAACCTGCCGAAGTATTATTAAAGTTCGAAAATAATTTTACTGCCAATGTTAGCCAATCTTTGTTAATTAATTCGATTAAAGATATGGCTGGTAATCAAAGACAAAATCTTTCGGCGAATTTTATATTTAGTCAGGCGCAATTTGCTGATATCGTATTTAATGAAATTATGGCCGATCCAAATCCACCGGTTGGATTGCCCGATGCCGAATATCTTGAAATTTACAATCGTGCTGCCTACGATATTAACCTCACAAACTGGAAGCTAAAGCTAGGAACTACGGAAAAATTATTTCCGGCAATGATTTTAAAATCGGGCGAATATTTGATTTTATGCAGCACAACATTAGTTGATGCTTTAAAAGCTTATGGCCTAACTGCCGGGTTTTCAAGCTTTAGCTTAACCAATGCGGGTCAATATTTGGGAATAATTGATGAGTATGGAAAACTGATTGATGAAGTGACTTATGCTGACATCTGGTATCTCGAAACCGCAAAAGTTGCCGGTGGTTGGTCATTGGAAAAAATCCAACCTTCAAATATTTGCTTAAGCAATACAAACTGGAAGGCAAGTATTCATTCAAGTGGTGGAACTCCGGGAAGTAAAAACAGCATTTATTCTGATGTACTTATTTCTCCTCAAGCCTTAAACACAAGGTTAAAAAACGAAACTTCTGTTTTGCTAAGTTTTAATCAATCAATGAATGCGCAAAGCCTGTCGGACTTACAAAACTACAGTGTTAATCAGTCGGTTGGTAATCCAAAACAAATTATCATTTCCAACAATAACCAAACTGTTGAATTGATTTTTGAAACAAAATTTACAACTGGGATTAGCTATCAATTAACGATAAATAATACAATTAGCAATTGCATAGGTCAAAATATCACCGGAACTTTGAATTTCAATTTCGAACTTCCTAAGATTGCTGAATATGGCGATATCATCATCAGTGAAATTATGGCTGATCCAACTCCTGTTCAGGCATTGCCCGATGCTGAATATATTGAACTTTACAACAGAACCATTTATCCTATTTCACTGAATGCATGGAAATTAGCAATCGGGAGTACGAATTTTACTTTCCCGGATATTCAAATTCCGGCAAAAAGTTTTTTAATCCTTACCCATACAAATACGGTAACTTTGCTTAATTCCTATGGAAATACACTTGCAATTCCTTCGTTAAGTATTTCAAATTCAGGAACAAGCATCGTATTAAAAAATAATCTTTCTCAAATTATTCATTATATAAAATTTACCGATAAATGGTATGGCGAATCTTATAAGGCAGATGGTGGTTGGTCGCTTGAAATGATTTCGACTACTAATTTTTGTGAACAATCGATCAATTGGTCAGCATCGCAAAACACAAAAGGTGGCAGTCCGGGAGCGGCAAATAGTTTAAACCATATCAAACCCGATTATCAGGCACCAAAAATCAGCGGACTTAATGTGATTAATCCGAATACCGTATTAGTAAGTTTTTCGAAAAGCATGGATAGTTTAGCACTTAAAAATATTCAAAACTATGCTGCTGATAATTCTTTGGGTTCACCGAATGAAATAAAAATTACAGCTCCAGACTACAATAGCGCTCAACTAAAGTTTTCCAATTCAATGGCCGAGGCAATTATTTACGAAATCACTTTTTCGGCATCACTTTTAGGATGTGGCGGAAGCAGCTTGCAGAATTTAAAGAAACGCTTTGCTTTACCGCAAGAACCTGTATTTGGTGATGTAGTTATCAATGAAGTCTTGTTCAATTCATGGACCAGCGATGGTGTTTATGTAGAATTGTACAATCGCTCAGATAAAGTTTTTGATATGCGGCAGCTCTTATTTTCGAGATATGTCCCCAATGCTTTTGATACCACCTATTATTCTGTTCAACCTACTACAGGCCAGCTATTTCCAGAAGAATATCTGGTATTATGTAAAAATAAAACTGAAGTTTTAAATACGTATTATTCATCCAATCCTGATCAGATTATTTCATTCGATAATTTTCCCTCTTTAACAAACACTGATGGAAAACTATTAGTAAGCAAATCTGCTAAGCGTAATTATGTTATTGACGGTTTCAGTTATAACGAAAAAATGCATCATCCATTATTGAATAATGTTCGTGGAGTTGCACTTGAACGCTTATCGCCGAATGTAGAATCAAACAATCCGAACAACTGGCAATCGGCAGCAGCGGGTGTAAATTACGGAACTCCCGCCTATCAAAACTCGCAATATCAGGAAACATCAGAAAGTGCGGAAGTTGTTTCAATTAAACCTGAAATCTTTTCGCCTGATTTAGACGGAATTGATGATATTCTTCAAATTCAGTATCAATTTGCCGAAAGTGGCTATACTTTAAATTTAACCATCTATAACGCACATGGTCAAAAGATTAATCATTTGGTAAAGAATGAATTGATGGGAATAAGTGGCCAGATATTTTGGGATGGAACTACTGAAAAAGGAGAAAAAGCAGCCATTGGAATCTATATTTTATACATTGAATATTTTAATTTAAACGGCAAAGTTGAAAAACTGAAAAAAACCTGCGTGCTTGGCGGAAGGCTTTAAGTTGTGAAATAGGTCAGGCTTTGTGAAATTTTTAGCTGGGCTTTGTAATATTCGCAATTTAAAAAGATATGGCATTTGCATAAATTAATAATTGATTCATCAATTCCATTAAAAGCCTTAATTTTGCATAAAATTAAATGCAACTAAATAGCCATGAACAACAAAGTTCACAATTACCGAATAAAATTGTTTTATGGTGCATAATTGGTGACCCAAATTTGAAATTAAAAAATAATCACATGAACGATTCGCTTAAAATCTATAATTCACTTTATGGCAAGAAGGAAATTTTTCAACCTCTGAACGCGCCAAATGTTGGAATGTATGTTTGCGGCCCTAC